>JANNWA010000440.1:0-3916 GCA_031408275.1 Pseudomonadota bacterium | reverse complement strand
GCTGCTCGAGGTGCTCGCCGCCGAGGGGAAGACCGTGATGCTCATCACCCATTCGGTCGAAGAGGCGATCTACCTGTCCTCGAAGATCATCGTGGTGACCGCACGGCCGTCGCGCATCCGGACGGTGATCGATGTGCCGTTCGCCTACCCGCGCGGCGAAGGCCTGCACGAGCGACCCGAGTTCGGCGAACTGCGCTCGCACATCCGTGACCTGGTCATGAAAGAATACGCAGCACAGCAACAGCAGGCCGCAGGAAACACAGCACGAAATCTTGCTTAATCCGGAGAAGACGAAATGACCACCAGGCAGAACCAAGTAGACCGCAGGAAGTTCCTCAAGAGCGCGGGCGCCGCGGCGACCCTCGCGGCCGCCGGCTTCCCGGCGATCGCCCAGCAGCGCACCAAGCTGCGCGTGGGGTACGTGAACACGCTGGCGGTTAACGGCCAGATCTGGACCGGCATGCACCGCGGGCACTGGGCCAAGGAGAACCTCGAGCTGGAGACCACGATGTTCAGCACCGGGCTCGAATTGTTCAACGCCATGATCGGCGGGAGCCTCGACATGCTTTCCACCGGCGCGGTGCTGTCGAATTTCCCGGCGCGCGGGCAGGGCAAGGTGTTCCTGCTGAACAACGTCGAATTCGCCACCGCGCAGCTGTGGGTGCGCGAGGACATGGGCGTGAAGACCTGGGCCGACCTGAAGGGCAAGAAGATCTCGACCACGGCCGGCACCACGGCACACGTATTCCTGGATACGGCGCTGCGCGCCAACAACATCGATCCGGTCAAGGACATCGAACTGGTGAACCAGGGCATGCCTACCGCGGTGGCCTCGTTCATCTCGGGCGCCGTGCCGGCAGTGGCGCTGTGGGTGCCGTTCAACATCACCGTGCGCGACAAGGTTCCCGGCGCGAAGATGCTGGTCGATGCCTCGGCCTACTTCCCCAAGGCGGCCATCGTCGGCGGCTGGGCGGCGCGCACTGACTACTACGAGAAGAACCGGGATGTCTGCGCAAGAGTGGTGCGCGGTTGGGCGGCGTCGAACGACGACCTGATGAAGAATTCGGCCGAGATCCTGCCGGTCATCCAGAAGAACAACTACCCGCAAGTGCCGCTGGGCGACCTGCAGGAACAGTTCAAGGCGTCGCGCTATTACTCATCGGCCGAGTGGAGGAAGCTGTACGCCGACGGCACTGCGACGCGCTGGCAGCAGCAGGTGACCGATTTCTTCGTGCGCTTCGGCAATATCGCCAATCCCGTGCCGGCGTCGACCTACTTTGATGCCAAGCTCTATATGGATACGGTCAAGGGCTGAGCGAGGTACTCGCAGGGTGCAATGATCGGATCGGGGAGATCGGGGCAACAACGGCGGGAGGGTTGACCAAGGCCTGATTAACGTATACATTAGCGCACATGTTAATGCATACAAATGCCGAGGCCGAAGTGTTGCCCGTCGAACTTGGGGCGGTCCGGTTCACCTCTGCGGGCCTCAACCGCCCTGAGTGCGTGCTTGCAACAGCGCGTGGCGACCTCTATACCGCCGACTGGCGCGGGGGCGTCGCCCATACCCGCCCGGATGGCAGCCATGCCCTGTATTCCGGGACGCTTCCGGATGGCCGCAAACCGCGGCCCAACGGCATTGCGCTGCGAAGGAACGGCCA
The DNA here is from genome assembly GCA_031408275.1 of Pseudomonadota bacterium. Classification (GTDB taxonomy): domain Bacteria; phylum Pseudomonadota; class Gammaproteobacteria; order Burkholderiales; family SG8-39; genus SZAS-79. The sequence goes on along the minus strand of JANNWA010000440.1, from coordinate 2,255 downwards.
TTTCCTGTTTGCCGACCTCGGTGAAGAGCGCGGTGGGGTGTTCGATCTGGATCGAAGCGGCCATATCCAAAGCGTCCTGGTGCGCGTCGACGGTGTCGAACTTCCGCCGACGAACTTCGTCCACGAAGATGCTGCCGGGCGAATCTGGGTCACCGTCAGCACACGTACCCAGCCCCGTTCCGAAGCTTACCGGGCCAGTGTTGCCGACGGGTTCATCGCGTTGGTCGACTCACGGGGCGCGCGCATCGTCGCCGACGGCCTGGGCTATACCAACGAAGCATTGCCCAGTCCGGACGGGCGATTCCTCTACGTCAACGAGACGTTTGCGCGGCGGCTGACGCGCTTCAGGATCGCCGCCGGAGGCGGCCTGTATTCCAGGGAGACGGTGACGACCTTCGGTCCGGGGACGTTCCCCGACGGACTGGCTTTCGACGCGGAAGGCGGGATCTGGATCACCAGCATCGTCTCGAACCGGGTGATCCGGGTCGCACCGGACGGCGCCCAAGAGACGATCCTCGAGGACAACGATCCGGCGCATCTCGCATGGGTGGAAGCGGCGTTCCGGGCGGGGACGATGGGCCGGCCGCACCTCGACACCGTCAAGAGCGTGCGCCTGAAAAATATCTCCAGCCTCGCGTTCGGTGGTGCGGACCTGCGCACTGCTTACCTTGGCTGTCTGCTGGGTGATTCGATCGGGGCGTTTCGCGTTGCTGTTCCGGGTTCGCCCCCCGTCCATTGGTTTTACTAGGAGAACTGTTCATGCGCACTCTTATCCAAGGCGTGTTCGGCGCGGTCCTGGGCCTGGTTGCCCAAGTAGCGGTTGCGCAGGGCTTCCCCTCAAAGGCGGTGCGCGTGATTGTTCCGTTTCCGCCTGGGCAAGCGGCGGACATCTTTTCGCGCATCGCTGCCGAGCGGCTTTCGCAACTCTGGGGCCAGCCAATGGTGGTGGAGAACCGGGCCGGCGGAGGCGGCGTCCCGGGAATCATGGCTGGAAAACAGGCCGCGCCCGACGGTTACACGATTATCGTTGGAACAAGCGGGACGCTCGGCGTGAATCCCGGCATCTATTCCAGCCTTCCCTACGACCCACTGAAGGACTTCGTGGCAGCCTCCAACCTGTTCATCGTGCCACTGGTCCTGGTGGCCCATCCGGATTTCGCGCCGAAAACAATTGCGGAGCTTGTAGCGGCGGCGAAAACCAAACCCGGTTCGATTAACTTCGCTTCGGCCGGGCCCGGAACAGCACAGCACTTGACCGGAGAACTGTTCAAATCCAGGGCGGGGATCGATCTCGTGCATGTCCCGTACAAAGGCAGCGGACCGGGGATGACCGACCTGATGGGCGGCCAGGTGCCGCTGATGGTCGACAGCCTGGCGTCCGCGCTGCCGCATATTCGCTCCGGCAGGATTCGCAGTATCGCGGTCACTACGGCAGAGCGGGTGCCTCAGTTGCCCGAGGTTCCTACTGTCGCCGAATCCGGTTACCCGGGGTTTGAGGGCAGCGGCTGGTCGGGATTCATACTGCCTGCCGGCACGCCGCGCGAGATCGTCGAGAAGATCAGTTCCGACACGCAGGCGGTGCTGCGCGAACCCGGCATCCGCGAGCGCTTCATCGAGCGCGGCGGCATTCCCGACCCGCGCACTCCGCGGCAGTACACGGAATTCATTCGTGCCGAGATCGTCAAGTGGGGCGAGGTCGCCCGCATCGCCCGCGTGAGGCTTGACTGACATGGTACAGAGCCCGGCGTTCAAGTCCCCGACGGAATCGATGGTCGAGACTGCCTATCGCGCGATTCGCGCGAAGATCCTCGATAACGCCTGGGCTCCGGGCTACCAGGCGCTCGAGGGCGCTGTCGCGCTCGAACTCGGGATGAGCCGTACGCCGGTGCGCGAGGCGCTGGTCCGCCTTGCGAACGAAGGCCTCGTGGAGGTTGTTCCCCGGCATGGCATGCGCGTATTGCCGGTCTCGCCGGCCGACATGCGCGAGATTTACGAAATTCTCACGAGCCTCGAATCCATGGCAGCCGAACTCGTGGCGCGCGCGCGGCCGGGCGCAGGGGCGCTGGCGCCGCTGGAGAGGGCCTCGCGCGACATGGAAAAGGCCCTGAAACGCGATGATCTCGATGCATGGGCGGAAGCGGACGAGCGTTTCCATCGGCTTTTGGTCAGCATGTGTGGCAACGCCCGGCTGGCCGGTATCGTTTTCAACTACTGGGATCGCGCGCATCGTGCTCGAATGGTGACGCTCAGGATGC
>JANNWA010000439.1:0-7931 GCA_031408275.1 Pseudomonadota bacterium | reverse complement strand
GGTGACCTGCGGAATCAGGTCGTAGCCCACCACCACCGTGGTGATGCCTTCGGCCAGCAACGGCTCGGCGATGAAGGCGAACGCCTCCTTGGACTGGTAGCGCCATGCGCCCCCGTGAAAGAACAGCACGATCGGCCCTTCGGGCGTGCCAGGGTAGACATCGACCAGTTGCCGCGGCCCGGCGCCGTAGCGCACATCGCGCTCGCCGGGCAGGCTGGCACGCAGTGGCGCGCTCTTCGCGGCCCTGGCCTGGGTAAAGGATTGGCCGTCGGGTACCGCCACGCGCATGTCGAACTGGCGGCTGATCTCGGCCCGGCTCATCCCGCGCCAGACCGGCGTGGCTTCGTCCGGCGCCCCCTTGGCCTGCACGGACACCGCCGGCGGGCCGCCCGCGCCGGTGCCGTAGTCGACGTATCCGTTCGCGCTGGTCTGGGTGCCGTCGACGAAATTGACGATCCGCTCGGGGGAAGTATGGATCCCCAGGATTCGCAGCGTCTTCGTGCCGGCATTGCCGAACACGTGCGGAATGTTCGGCGGCAGGGCCACTATGTCGCCGGCAGCGAGCTTCTCCGCGGCTTGCTCCCGACCCTCGAGGTAGACCGTGGCCTCGCCCTCGATCACGAACAGCAACTCGATGTACGGGTGCCAGTGCATGCGCGTCATGTAGCCCGGTTCGCACGACTGGATGCCCGTGAACACGGGCACCTCGCCGCCGCCGACCAGCCGCCGGTAGGACGACAGCGGCCCGAAATTCACGTCGGCCTGCTCGGCGAGGCGGGCGATGCGCGGCTCGGTCAATGGGTTCATGCGGTCCTCCGTTACTTTGTCCGTGTTCATTTCGATCCTGCCTTCGCCGAAAACGTCTCGCGGTACACGCGCCGCGTGCGGCTGAGGAACTTCGCGCTCATGCGCCGCGTCGATTCCGAGGCCTCGCGCCATGCCTTGTACTGCGGGGTGTCGAAAACCTTTGCATCCTCGAGTTCGTAGATGGCGAGGTACTTCTGCCCCTCGCCCTCGACTTCGAACCGCCGCGCCGAGATGAAGCCTGGCAGGGCCATCAACTCCGGGATGTGCTCCTCGTTGTACCAGCGGTTGAACCCTTCCTCGTCCTCCGGCTTCACGTCGATCATCATCAGCAGGACCGCGGTGCATTTGCCTGGCATGCCGTCATCCTGCCGCATGGACTCGCTCCCAATCGAATCGGGCAGTATGAACCCGATCACCGCCAGATTCAGCCCTCCGTCGGCGTGGGCAGGGTCCCCATTTCGACCTGCGGAATGCTTACCGGGTGGCACGTGATAGTAGTATTGGCGCGAACTCGAGTCCGTTCAACGATAGGAGAGGGACTATGCGCATGACCCGTTTGATCAAGCCGTTGCTGGCGCTGCTCCTGTTCGCATTGCCGTCCGCCCCCGCCCTCGCGCAGGCCTGGCCGGCCAAGCCGATCCGGCTGATCATCCCGTATCCACCCGGCGGGCAGACCGACATCGTCGGGCGCTGGCTCGGCCAGCGGCTGTCGCAATCGCTCGGCCAGCCGATCGTCATCGACAACCGCGCCGGGGCGCAGGGCATCGTCGGCATGAGCGCCGCCAAGGCCGCGGAGGCCGACGGCTACACATACGTGTACAGCAACGTCTCGATCAGCCTCATCAACCGGTACGCGCACGCGAAGCTCCCCTACGACGTGCTAACCGACTTCGAGCCGGTCTCGCTGATCGGCTACACCACGCTCGGGCTGGCCGTGCCCGCCGAGTCGGGGATGAAGACCCTCGCCGACCTCATCCGGTTCGTGAAGGCCAATCCCGGCAAGACGACCTTCGCGTCGTTCGGCATCGGCAGCAGCGCGCACATCTACGGCGAGATGCTCAACGGCGCGGCGAACCTCGACATGGCGCATGTGCCGTACAAGGGCACCGCCCCGGCGACGATCGACCTCGTTGCGGGGCGGGCCACGGCGGGTTACATCGACTTTTCGAGCATGGGGGCGATGATCCAGGCGGGCAAGCTCACAGTGCTGGCGGTGACCGGCACGCGGCGCTGGCCCGTTTATCCGGACGTGCCCACCTTCGGCGAGCTGGGCTTCCCGCTCGACCTGCCCGGCTGGGCGGGAATCATGGCACCCAAGGGCGCGCCGCGCGCGGCGGTAGAGCGCTTGGCCCTGGAGATCGCGCGCGCGCTGCAGACGCCGGAAGGCCAGAAGGACATGGTCGAGAAAGGCGGCATCATCGCCGTCGGCAGCACTCCCGCCGAGTTCGCGGACGTGCTCAAGCGCGACGCGCCGCGCTGGGGCGCCGCCTTCGCTCGCTCCGGCGTGAAGCCGCAGGAATGAGCGCGCGGCTGGAGGGAAAGATCGCCCTGATCACCGGCGCGGCCGGTGCGCAGGGTCGCGCGGCGGCAATGACTTTCGCGCGGCAAGGCGCAAAGGTCGCGCTGGCCGACATCGACGAGGGGCGGGTGAATGCCGTGCGCGACGAGGTAAAGGCCGCCGGCGGCGACGCATTTTCAGTCGTCGTCGACGTGACGAGCGAAGACAGCGTGAAGCGGATGGTCGCGGCTTCGCTCGCGCACTTCGGCGCGCTGAACGTGCTCTACAACAACGCCGGCATCAACAACGGCGGGCCGACCGAGGCGGAGCGCGATGTCGACGTGGTGCGCCTCCCGCTGGAGATCTGGCAGCGCATGCTGAACGTGAACCTGACCGGTGTGTTCCTGTGCTCCAAGTACGCCATTCCGGCGCTGATCAGCGCGGGCGGCGGGTCGGTGATCAACATCTCGTCGACGGCGGGCATCCTCGGCAGTTCGATCTCGGGCCATACCTATTCGGCTTCCAAAGGCGGGCTGAACTCGCTCACGCGATCGATGGCCGCCGCCTACGCCAAGCACAAGGTGCGGGTGAATGCGATCTGTCCAGGCTCCCTGGAGCCCGTGATGAAGTTCGGGATCCCCCGTACACCGGAGCGCCAGAAGATGCTGGAGGCGAACTACCCGATCGGGCGCCTGGGCACGGAGGACGACGTGGTGCAGCTCGCCGTGTACCTGGCCTCGGACGAATCGAGCTGGACCACGGGGGCCATCATCCCCGTGGACGGGGGATTCACTTCCACGACTTGAAACATTCCCCCGTGCCGGCAATGCCACCCCGCCAAAGCAGCCTCAGGAAGTTCGCATCGAGCCGGCTTGCGGCGGAGTTCGTGCGCTACTTTTTCGCGGGGCTCGTCGCGTTGGGCGTGGATTTCACGTTGTATGTAGCGCTCACCGAGCTTGCCGGCTGGCACTATCTTGTTTCCGCGAGCGTGGGATTCTGCGCGGGCCTCGGAACGATCTATGCGCTCAGCATCCTGTGGATTTTCCGTGCGCGCCGAGTGGCGCGGAAGTCACACGAATTCGCCCTTTTCGCGGTCATCGGCGTTCTCGGACTTGGACTGACCAACGTCGTGCTGTATTCGCTGACCGAATTGCTCGGCCTTGACTATCGCGTGTCTAAGCTCTTTGCCGCAGCCTTGATCTTCATATTCAACTTCGGCTGCCGGAAGTATTACCTCTTTCGTGCCGGGCCGCCGGATCCCACTGCCCGCTGATCCGCGGCGCGAACCGGCCTCACCAGGTGCGCGTGGCAGGCGTCTTGAATTCGATCTGCACGCAGTCCTCGAGCGCCTCGCTCGAGTGCAGGACGCCGCGTTCGTGCACCCAGGCGTCGCCCGGTCCCGCTTCGTATTCGACACCCTCGACCCAAAGGCGCTGGCGGCCGGATAAGAGATAGACGATCGATTCGTGATCGTCGTGGCGGTGCGGCGGGACCTTCGACCCCCGCGCAATCGACTCCCACATCAGGTTGGCCTCGCGCCCCACGAGCAGGGAGGCGATTTTCATCGGTGCCGGAAGCGGCCGGCCTTCGATCGAGGCGACCTCGACCGCCTGAGCTTCGGCGCCGCGCGCGAGCGGCTGCGGACTGAGAGGGAGGGATCGCGGCGGGACGTTCATCTTCTTTCCTTGTAGACGGGTTGCGCAAGTGACAGAGGATTCAATCACAAATCCCGCAGCACCTCGCGCGCGCAGTTGTGCCCCGGTGCGCCGGTGACGCCTCCGCCCGGGTGGGTGCCCGACCCGCACATGTACAGGCCTTTGAGCGGCCCGCGGTAATCGGCGTAACCGAGCATCGGGCGGGCGGAGTACAACTGGTCGAGCGACAACGCGCCGTGGAAGATGTCGCCGCCGACGAGCCCGAATTGCTCCTCGAGGTCGGCCGGCGAGAGGGCGGTGTGCGCGATCACGCTCGCCTTGAAGCCCGGCGCGTTGCGCTCTACTACGTCGAAGATCCGCCCGATCGCCTCATCCTTGCGTGTGGCCCAATCGGCCTCCGGCGCGAAATGCTGGCAGAACAGGCTCGCCACATGCGCCCCCTTCGGGGCGAGCGAATCGTCTAATGTGCTGGGAATAAGCATCTCGACGATCGGCGCCTGTGCGATCCCCTCGGCTTTTGCATCGAGGAACGCGCGATCCATATACCCGAGCGAGGGTGCCATGATGATGCCCGTCGAATGGTGCGGGCCGGCCTCGGGCAAGCAGCTGAACCGCGGCAATTCGGACAGCGCGACGTTCATGCGAAATGTAGCCGAGCCGCACTTCCAGCGGCGCATGCGCGCGAGGAACTCCCTCGGCAGTGCGCTTTCCTCGATCAGGTTCAGGTACAACAGCTTCGGATTGAGGTTGCTGATCACGCTTTTGGCAGCAATCTCGGTCCCGTCGGCGAGGGTGATGCCCGAGGCCTTGCCTCCTTGGACGTTGACACTCGCAACCGCCGCATCGCAGTCGATCTCCACGCCCAGCCGCCTCGCCTCTGCAGCCATCGCCTGCGTGATCGCGCCCATGCCGCCGATCGCGTGGCCCCAGGCGCCCTTCTTTCCGTTGACCTCGCCGAAGCAGTGGTGCAGGAGCACGTAAGCGGTACCCGGGTGAAACGGGCTCGCGAAGTTGCCGACCACCGCATCGAATCCGAACGCGGCTTTGACGCCCTCGCCTTCGAACCATCCTTCGAGGAACTCGGCTGCGCTCTGGGTGAACAGGTTCAGCAGGTCGCGCCGCGCTTCCATGTCGAGGCGCTTCGCGAGCCGACCGGCCTTGAACGCGCGCACGAGGTCCACGATCCCGCCGCCGGCGTTCGGCGGGCATTCGAGCACGAGCTCGCGCAGCACGTCCGCCACCCGCTCGAGCATGGCCCAGTAGGCGGGCAGGCGTTCGGCGTCGCGCTTGGAAAACCGCGCCAGTTCCGCCTGCGTCGCCGCCAACCCGCCGCCGATCTTCAGGTGGTTGCCTTCATCCAGCGGCAGGAAATTGGAATACGGCCTCTCGACGATCCGCAGGCCGTGTCCGGCGAGATTGAGGTCGCGAATGACCTTCGGGTTCAGAAGGCTCACCGTATACGCCGCCACCGAATTGCGGAAGCCCGGATGAAACTCCTCGGTCACCGCCGCGCCGCCCACCACGCCCCGGCGCTCCAGCACCCTTACCCTGAGCCCACCGCTTGCCAGATAACATGCGCAGGCCAGGCCGTTGTGGCCGGCGCCGATGATGACGGCGTCGTAGCGGGAGGAGCGGGACATGCGGGCTGCCGGGAGTTACGGGGATATACTCCGAGTATATGACGACCCCCCAAGATACCCGCAACCTGGCGCTGTTCTGTGACTTCGAGAACGTGGCGCTCGGCGTGCGCGAAGCCAAGTACGACAAGTTCGACATCGGCCTGGTCCTCGAACGATTGCTGCTCAAGGGCAGCATCGTCGTGAAAAAGGCTTACTGCGACTGGGATCGCTACAAGGACTTCAAGGGCGGGATGCACGAAGCCTCGTTCGAACTCATCGAGATCCCCCACGTGCGCATGTCCGGGAAGAACTCGGCCGACATCCGCATGGTGGTCGACGCGCTCGACCTCTGCTACACCAAGTCCCACGTCGACACCTTCGTGATCATCAGCGGCGACTCCGATTTCTCGCCGCTGGTGTCCAAGCTTCGCGAGAACAACAAGACCGTAATTGCGGTGGGCGTTAAGAACTCCACCTCGAACCTGCTGATCGCCAACTGCGACGAATTCATTTTCTACGACGACCTCGTCCGCGAGCAGAGGGGCAAGACGAAGCGGCCGGAGAAGAAGCCCGCGCGCAACAGGTCCGCTCCCGCAGCGGCTGCAGCCGTCGCCACGCCGGCGGCGGCAGAGGAAAAGAACAAGAAGCAGGAGGCGTTCGACCTGGTGCTGGCCACCACCGAGGCCCTTGCGGGCGAGCGCGACGCCGAGGACAAGATCTGGGGCTCGATGGTGAAGCAGGCGCTCAAGCGCCGGAACCCCGGGTTCTCCGAGAGCTATTACGGGTTCAAGTCGTTCAACCAACTGCTCGAAGAGGCCGCGGCGAAGAAGCTGCTCGTGCTCGAACGCGACGAGAAATCGGGCGGCTACATCGTCAGGAGCGCGACGCAGTAATGCGCATCAAGTCGGTTCAGGCCACCTGGCTGCACGTCCCGATCCCCGAGGAGCAGCAGCACGTTTCCGACTTCGGGAAAATCTCCTCTTTCGACTGCACGCTGGTGCGCATCGAGACCGAGTGCGGCATCGTCGGCTGGGGTGAGGCCAAGGAGGAAGTCGGCAGCGCCGGCAACAATCGCACGGTCACCAAAGCGATCAACGAGAAGTACGGCCCGGACCTCGTCGGCGAGGATCCGCGCGACATCGTGCGCCTCAACGAGCTCATGTACAGCGGCGTGCGCGGGCACTATGCGCTCGCCCATGGCCGCGTGTTTCCCGCGCTGGGACGCAGGGGCGCCTCGATCTGCGCGATGAGCGGCATCGACCTCGCGCTGTGGGACATCCTCGGCAAGTCCCTGAACGCCCCGGTGTGGCGCCTGCTCGGCGGGCGCAAGGCCGAAAGGATGCCGATTTACGCTTCGGGCGGATGGGCGGATGCGAAAGGCATCGGCGAGCAACTCATGGGATACGTGAAGAAAGGCAACGTCGGTGCGGTGAAGATGCGCGTCGGCATCATTGACGGCACGGTGGCCAAGTCGGTCGAACGCGTGAAAGCCGCACGCGCGGCCCTCGGACCGGATATCGGCCTGGCCTGCGACGCCCACGGTACATGGAGCGTGGCGGAGGCCAAGCAGTTCTGCCGCAAGGTCGAGGACCTCGACCTCATGTGGTTCGAGGAACCGGTAACGGCGGACGACAAGCGTGGCTACGCGGAAGTCCGCCGGTCGTCATCGGTGCCGATCTCCGCAGGCGAATCGGAATTCAACCGCTTCGACTTCAGGGAACTGGCCGAGCTCGGCGCGGCCGATATCTTCCAGCCGGACCTCGCGATCTGCGGCGGCATCAGCGAGGCGATGAAGATCGCCGCGATTGCTTCGAGCTACAACCTGCGCCTCGCTCCGCACCTGTGGACGGGGGCGCTCGCGTTTGCGGCCGGCATGCATGTCACCGCAGCGACGTCGTGCGGGTTCATCCTCGAGTACTCGTTCGGCGCGAACCCCCTGCTGCAGGAACTGCCAGTGGAAGGGTTTCCGGTGAAGGACGGCACCATTGAGATCCCGGACCGGCCGGGACTTGGCGTCACGATCAATGAGAAGTTCGTCGAACGTTACGCGGTAGCCTAGTGGGAGCGCGACGTATAGGTCCGGGCTACAGATTGAAGCAGGAACTTGGGGTGCTTGTCGAAGGCTTCCTGTGACGGAAATCTGCGTGCAGCCAGTTGTTGCACGATATGCAACAACTGCCCTATTTCGAACTGTTGCAGAAAATGCAATGGTTGGACGAAATCTTGCTCAATTTCTGAGCACGTAGATGGCAGCATTTTCCCCGCCCTGCGAGGCAGGACGGGGGCTTTACTTCGAAAGTGGCAGCATTGCGCTGCCCTGCCTCTAGCCCAGCGGGATCGCGATGTAGCGGC
>JANNWA010000438.1:0-1864 GCA_031408275.1 Pseudomonadota bacterium | reverse complement strand
GTTGGCCTCGGCCTTCGCATTGTCCTGTTTGCGAGAGACGCGTTTCTGCACTTCCGGGTTGAAGCTCTGGATGCCGATCTCGAACTGCAGGGTGCCCGGCGGAAAGCGCTTGATGCCGGCCTTGAGCGCGTCCGGCAGATGATCGGGCACCACTTCGAAATGCACGAAGCAGGGGTCGTCGGGGTGCGCCTCGATGCGCTCGATGAAGAAATCGAGGATCGCCAGGCCGGTCTTGACGTTCAGGTTGAAGGTGCGATCGACGAACTTGAACTGGCGCGCTCCACGATCGTAGAGGTTGGTCATTTGCGCGAGGAACGCCGGCAGGTCGAACGGCCAGGCGGTTTTGTCGAGCGCGGAGAGGCAGAACTCGCACTTGAACGGGCAACCGCGCGAGGCCTCGACGTAAAGATGGCGTTGCGCGATGTCCTCGTCGGTGTATTCGGCATACGGCATGACGATATCGGCCAGCGCCGGTTGCTCGCCCGCATGCACCTTCATGATCGGCTTCGGGCCACTTAAAATCTGCCGGCACAGCTTGGGAAAGGTGAGGTCGCCCCAGCCGGTGACCACATAGTCGGCCAGCGCGCAGATGCGCTGCTCGGCGACTTCGAAACTGACCTCCGGCCCGCCGAGCACCACCACCACTTGCGGCGCCACCGTCTTCAGCATGGCGACGATGCGGGTAGTCTCCTCGACATTCCAGATGTACACGCCAAAGCCGATGACGCGCGGCGCGCCCGCCAGCAGGCGCTCGACCGCCGCCTCGGTCTTGACCCCGAGCACCAGTTCAATAATCGCCGTGTCGCCGGCGAGCGCCCCCATGTTGGCGCGCAGATAGCGCAGCCCGAGCGAGGCGTGCGAGTAGCGCGCGTTGAGCGTGCAGAGAACGATGGCGGACATTGGGCAGGCCGGGCGGAACTACCGGATTCTACGCTGACGGGATGTGCCGACTCGTGCTGTAATCCGGATTTCCCTCCCGCCAACGCGCACCATGAACCGCCGCACCTTCGCATCCATCGTCGGCACTGCCGGCATCGCCGCCGCCGGCGCCGTCCGCGCGCAGTCAACCGATCTGCCGATCTGTGCCTACCTTCGCACCGCCGACGTGGTCTATGAGCCGACACCGCGCGCGGTGGTTGAAACCATGCTCGACCTGGCGCAAGTCGTCAAAGGCGACGTCGTCTACGACCTCGGCTGCGGCGACGGCCGCATCGTGGTGGCGGCCGCCAAACGCGGTGCCAGCGGCATCGGCATCGAGATCGACCCGCGGCTGGTCGAATGGGCGCAGGCCAATGTCCTGGCCGAGCGGGTCGGCGACAGCGTGCAGATCCGCAATCAGGACCTGTTCCTGACCGACTTGGCGCCGGCCTCGGTGATCGCGCTCTACATCCTGCCGGCAATGAATGAGCGCCTGCGGCCGATCCTGTTTCGTGACCTCAAGGTGGGGGCGCGAGTGGTCGCCAATGGTTTCGAGGTACCGGGATGGAAACCGGACCGGGTGGTCGACGTGCCTACCCGTTACCTGCACGCCTTCCTGTACACCGTCAAAGCGGAAGACAAGCGTCGCGTTGGTTGAGCCGCGATCCAAGCCCATCACCTTTTCTGGAAGAACCCGAATGCAACGCCGACACTTTTTCGCAAACGCGGCCTCGCTCGCCGTTGCCACTTCCGCCCTCACAGCCGGCAAAGCGCTTGCGCAGACCGTACCCTGCGTGCCGCCACGCGGCGCCGATGTGGTGTACGAACCGACCCCGCTGGCGGTGGTCGACACCCTGGTGGGCGCCGCCAATGTCGGCCCGAAGGATGTGGTCTACGACCTCGGTTGCGGCGACGGCCGCTTTCTGGTCGCCGCTGCCCGGCGTGG
>JANNWA010000437.1:0-2772 GCA_031408275.1 Pseudomonadota bacterium | reverse complement strand
CAGACGCGAGATGGGAAATCGGTCGCGGAGATGTCCAACATATCCGCGAGCGTCAAAAGTTGCAGAAACGAAGGTCGCTTTGTTGCTCTATTGGATTTGGTCGTGCCGCTGAAATCTCCAGCCAAGTGATGCGTACTTGAGGGAGGCGTCGGCTAACTTAAAATGCAACGGACCGCCTCGCGGCCGTTGATTGGGACGTTATGCCGAAAGGCGGGGAATCAGATCCGGCCTGGTTCGCGCACCGAGCCTTTGACTTTTACGGCAGGGACGTGTTTCGCCATGAAACCTGCTCAGTTTGCAGGTTCGAGTCTCGCGACGATGCCGTCGGACTCGTCGGTGACCAGGTACAGATAGCCGTCGGGCCCGGACCGCACGTCCCGGATCCGGCCCATCACGCCGCGCAGTAGGCGCTCTTCCTTCACCACCTTTTCACCGTCCAGCTTCAGGCGCACCAGCATCCGGTCCCTGAGCGCACCGAGGAACAGGTCGCCCTTCCAGCGCGGGAACTTGTCGCCGGTGTAGAACGCCATGCCCGAAGGTGCGATGGAGGGCACCCACACGTGCACCGGCTGCGCCATGCCGGCCTTGTGCGTGCCCTCGCCGATCTTCGTGCCGATGCCGTAGTTGACGCCGTAGGTGATCACCGGCCAGCCGTAGTTCGCTCCCGCGCGGATCACGTTCACCTCGTCGCCGCCCTGCGGGCCGTGCTCGTGGGTCCACAGCACGCCGGTCGCCGGGTGCAGCGCCGCGCCCTGCTGGTTGCGGTTGCCCAGCGTGAACTTCTCCGGCTTCCAGCCGGCCTGGCCCACGAAAGGATTGTCTTTAGGCAGCTTGCCGTCGTCGTGCAACCGGATCACAGAGCCGGCGTGGTCGTCCGGCTTCTGCGCGCGCTCCTGCTCGCCGCGGTCGCCCAGCGTGACGTAGAGAAACCCGGCCCGGTCGAACACGAGGCGCGAGCCGAAATGCCGGCCGGTGGCGCCCTTCGGGCTCTGGCGAAAGATCTCCTCCGCGCCTTCGATGCGGTTCCCCACCAGCTTGCCGCGCGCCACCTCGGTGCCGAAACCATCGGCCCCGCGCGCCGAAAAGCTCCAGTAGACGAGGTTGTTCTGGGCGTAAATCGGATGCAGGACCACGTCCATCAGCCCGCCCTGGCCGTGCGGCGCGACCTGCGGCAGGCCTGCGACCGGCTGCGGGTCCAGCTTGCCGTCCCGGGCGATGCGCAGGCGTCCTTCGCGTTCGGTCACCAGCATGCGGCCGTCCGGCAGGAATGCGAGCGACCAGGGATGGCTGAGGCCTGAGAGGACCCGGGTAACGGTGAAGCTGTGCTCGTCGGAGCGGTAGGTCTGGGCGCTGGCGGTCGCCGCCGCGAGCGCGAGTACGGTTGGCAGCAGGAATCGGAGTTTCATTGCAGCACCATTATCCCTTCTTCGGGGGATCGCGGAGAGCCTTTGAGCTGCCGAGGGCGCATCGGCTGCATTGGCCTTACTATCTGCGCTCGACCACGCAGGAAAAACCCACCCCGGATGCCCAAGGAAACCAAACCCGCCTCGCAGCGCGCCGTCATCGCCGCCGTGCAGTTGTCGAGCGTCGGCGACGAAGAATTCCAGGCCTCCCTCGCCGAACTGGGCGAACTGGCCAAGACGCTGGGCTACGAGGTGGTGGCCACGTTCACGCAAAAGCGCGCGAGCTTCCATGCGGGCGCCTACCTCGGCACCGGCAAACGGGAGGAGTTGCGGCGCTACGTGCAAGGCGAGGAAGCCGACCAGCCACCCGCCAAGAAAAATATCGCCCATCACGGCGCGGTCGCCGCGCGCGAAGCGGCCAAGGAGCAGCGCAATGACAACCGCCGCGCAGCCTTCGTCCTCGTAGACCACGAGATCTCGCCGTCGCAGGCGCGCAACCTCGAGAACGAGATCGGCTGCCAGGTGATGGATCGCACGACGGTGATCCTCGAGATCTTCCACCGCCACGCCCGGTCGAATGCGGCACGCGCGCAGGTCGAGATCGCGCGCCTGCGCTACCTCGCGCCGCGCTTGCGCGAGGCGGCCAAGCTGGCCGGGCCGCAGGGGCGGCAGCGCAGCGGGGTCGGCGGCCGCGGCGCGGGTGAAGCCGCCGGCGAAGCGGACCGTGCCAAGATCCGCGACCGCATCGCGGAACTGAAGCAGGAGATCATTGCGTTTGACCTCGAACGCCAGACGCAGCGCGCGCGGCGCCAGGAAAGCCAGGGCGTGGCGCGCGTGGCGCTGATCGGTTACACGAACGCGGGCAAGTCCACCCTGATGCGCGCGCTGACGGGGAGCGAGGTTCTGGTCGCCAACAAGCTCTTCGCGACGCTCGACACCACCGTACGCACCCTGGCGCCGGAGGGCGTGCCGCGCGTGCTGGTGAGCGACACGGTGGGCTTCATCAAGAACCTGCCGCACGATCTCGTCGCTTCGTTCAAGTCGACCCTCGAGGAGGCCGCCGAGGCGTCGTTGCTGCTCCATGTGATCGACGCCAGCGACCCGGGATTCGAGCGCCACATCGCAGTGACCGAGAAGGTGCTCGCGGAAATCGGCGCCGGCAAGGTGCCGCGCCTGCGCGTGTTCAACAAGATCGACCGGGTCGGCGATGCCTCTGCGCAGGCGGAACGCGCGAAGGCTTTGCGCGTGCTGTTCCCCAAGTGCATCGTGATGAGCGCCGTCGACACGGGCGACATCGCGAGGCTGCACAAGGCGATCCGCGCTTTTTTTGCTACAGTTTCGACGACGCGGCCTTCAAGCGTGCAATCCT
>JANNWA010000436.1:0-3190 GCA_031408275.1 Pseudomonadota bacterium | reverse complement strand
GGTATTGCAGGGGCAGCTGGGAATTGGAGTTGGTCGCCACGTTGACCACGGAGAAATCGTTGCTCGCGAACGACCATCCGAGGCAGACGAAGGCCACGGCGACGAACAGGAACTGGCCCTGCGCGGCAGGACGGGCGACGGCCATCCAGGCCGCATTCCCGCGAGCCGCGCCGACGATGGGCAGGACGCCCTGGGCCAGCGCGAGGGTCAGCGCAAGGATGAGCGAGAAATGTCCGATTTCGGGGATCAAGGGGCCTCTGGGGTCGCGGTCGGTTTGCAGCCTACTTGTTTGAGACGCTCTTCTGCGCTTTTTGCGCCTGCTCGATGGCGTGGCCGGCCTCGGGCGGCATGTAATTTTCGTCGTGCTTGGCCAGCACGTCGGTGGCGCGGAACACGCCATCCGGCCCGAGCTTGCCCTGCGCCACCACCCCCTTGCCTTCCTTGAAGAGGTCGGGAAGGATGCCCGTATAGACCACCGGGATGACCTTGGCCGTGTCGGTCACGTTGAAAAGCACGGTCAGCCCGTCCCCCTGGCGCTTCACGCTGCCGGTTTCCACCATGCCGCCAATGCGAAAAGCCCGGTCCAGCGGCGCTTCCTTGGCAACCACCTGGCTCGGGCTGAAAAAGAACACCAGGTTGCTCTGGAAGGCGTTCAGCACCAAGGCGGACGCAACGGCAAGCACCGCCAGGCCGGCGCCGATGAGAGCCAATCGCTTGTGTCGGGGTTTCACTTTGCGGGTGCAGTGCTGCAGAAATTGCGGTTCGCTCATGCATTTTACGCCATGCCGCGCACCCGCCAGGAAACAGACCTCGCAGCAACGAGCAAGTTCCCTGCGCACCGGGGCTCGGCCAGTCGTGCGCGCCGCAGCGCAGTAGCGCTACACTGGCGGCTAGGAAGCAGCCATGCCCATAAAAATAGACATCACACTCAGCTCCGGCGGGCGGTTCAAGCCCGTGGCCAGCCGCACGCTGGACAAACCGTTGATCACCATCGGTCGCGATGAAGACTGCACGCTCACGCTCGAGGACGCGCAAAAGCACGTCTCGCGCGTTCATGCAGAGTTGCAGGAAGAGGGCGGCAGGTACTGGATGAAGGTCGTTTCCAAGGTCAATCCGGTCATCGTCAACGGCAAGCGCCTCATGTACGGCAACCGCGTTGCACTGTCCGAGGGCGACGCGATGACGATCGGGCTGTACCGGCTGGAGATCCTGGTCCCGGAGCCCCCCGCGAACGCTTCCCAGGGGGCGGTGGACCCGACGGAAGATGTGACGTACGTACGCGGCGCGATGCCGGCCGCAGCCCCACTGGCGCCGCCGCAGATCGCAGCGACGACGGAAGAGGCCACTTTTGTGCCGCCCCCTCTTGCGATGCTGCCCGAGGTCCCGGCAGAGACGGAGGAGGCCACGTACGTCCCTGGCCCCAAGGCCGCCCCTGCGGAACCTGTTCCCCCGGCGAGCTCAACGCCGGCCAATGCCACCGAAAATGACGAGGCGACCTACCTCCCGCCCGTGTCGGCCAGACCCGCGCCCCCCCCGGAGCCGAACGCACTCGATCTCATTACACAACGGCTCGCCCAGTTCAGGCGGCCGCCGGAAACGACGATCCCGGACGCGCAGCCGGGTCCGGACCTGGATTTCGACCTGTCGGAAGAGGAGACCTATGTCCGCCCGACCGATGCGGCGGTCCCGCCGCCCGGCCAGGAGCCGTCCCCTCCCGTAGCCGTGGACCTGTCGTCGGACGAAATCACTTTTGTCCCCCCGGTGGAAGAGCCCAAACCGGCCCCGCCAGCCGCCCTCTCGCGGTTCGCAAAGGACGGCGAGGAGGATTTTTCCGACGAGGCAACGATGATTCGCCGCCCGTCCCCCGCCGCCCCGCCCCCTGCCAAACCGGCACCGCCGGCGCTGGAGGAGGAGATAGAGGAGGACTTCTCGGACGACGCGACGATGATCCGCCGCCCGTCCCCCGTCCCGCCGCCACCTGCACAGCCCGCACCGCCGGCGCTCGAGGAGAAGGAGGAGGACTTCTCGGACGACGCAACGATGATCCGGCGCCCGGCGCCCGCGACTGCCCCGCCGGCCCCCCCTCCGGTGGCAGCCGCGCGACCAGCCACAGCCGGCAGCGACCCCATCGTCCAGGCGTTCCTCGAAGGCTCGGGCCTCACGCACCTTGCGGTTTCCGATGCCCAGGCGTTCATGCGCAGCAGCGGCGCAATTGTGGCGGCGGCGGTCGAAGGAATCATGGCGCTGCTCCTTGCCCGGGAGCAAACCCTCAAGGAGCTGGGCGCGAGTGCCGCCGAGGCCGGTGGCGGCGCGAATCCGCTTATGTCGATGAGTTCCCCGGCCGAGGCACTCACGTTCCTGCTCGACCCGAAGCGACCCTTGATCGGCGATTCCGATCCGCGCCAGGCGCTCGGCGACATTTGCGGCGACCTTCGCGTACACCAGGATGCACTCCTCGCCACCCTGAAGGCGGCGGTAGTCGACGCCCTGGGCAGTGTCGACCCCCGAAAGATCGAACGCGAGCACGGGACGAACCTCGGCGGGCTGAACCTCACACGCAAGTCGAAACTGTGGGATCTCTCGATCGCCCAGCACGAAAAGCTGTCACACGATATGCAAGAGGACTTCAACAGCGTGTTCGGCCGGGAGATCCTGGCAGCGTACCTGGCCCAGGTCGGCAAGGGCCGCGGCGGCAGCTAGACGAGAAGAGGGGCTCCGCCCCTCCTCAAGACCTCCCCTAGGCGCGCAACGCCCTCAGCAACCCTTGAACCGCGGCGCGCGCTTCTCGAGGTAGTGAGCCACCCCTTCCCTGAAGTCCTCGCACTTGAAGCTCTTTTGCATCTCGGCGTCGGCCACGGCGAGTGCCGTTTCGAAATCCTGGAACGGCGATTTCCAGATCTGCGCCTTCATCACGGCCATCGAGCGCGGCGAGACCGTGTCGGCCAGGGTGCGCGCATAGGCCATGACTTCGTCCATGAAAGTCGCTTGGGGGAACACCCTGTTTACGAGGCCCATCCGCTCGGCTTCGGCGGCATCGAACTTGCGCGCGGAGAGCAGCAGGTCGAGCGCGTGCGCCGGCCCCACGAGGCGCGGCAACAGCCAGCTGGCGCCATGCTCGGCGATCAGGCCGCGCTGCGCGAAGGAGGTGGTGAATTTCGCGTCGCTGCCCGCGAAGCGGATGTCCGCGTAC
>JANNWA010000435.1:0-1564 GCA_031408275.1 Pseudomonadota bacterium | reverse complement strand
GTCGCCGGCCACCAAGCGCGAGGCCCAGGCCAAGCTCGCTAAGTTCCGCGTGAAGATTGCGTATCCCGACCAGTGGCGCGACTTCTCCGCCCTCGAGATCAAGCCAGGAGATCACGTCGGCAACCAGATGCGCTTCCGCGCATTCCAGAGTGCGGATTCATGGTTGCGGCTGGGTAAGCCAGTCGAGCGCTGGCGTTGGAACTTCAACCCGCAAACGGTCAACGCCTCCTACAGCTCCACTAACAACGAGATCACCTTTCCCGCCGGCATCCTGCAGCCGCCCTTCTTCGGGCTCGATGCGGATGATGCGATCAACTACGGCGCGATTGGTTCGGTCATCGGCCACGAGATCAGCCACGGCTTCGACGACCAGGGCCGCAAGTCTGATGGCGACGGCAACCTGCGCGACTGGTGGACGGCTGAGGATGCGAAGAACTTCGACGAGCGCGCCACCCGGCTCGGCGCGCAGTTCGAGTCCTACAATCCCCTGCCCGGCATGAAGATCAACGGCCGCCAGACCATGGGCGAGAACATCGGCGACTTGAGCGGCATCGCAGTCGCCTATCGCGCCTACAAGATCTCGCTCAACGGCAAGCCGGCACCGGTGATCGGCGGCTACACCGGCGACCAGCGCTTCTTCCTTGGCTATGCCCAAGTGTGGCGCTTCAATTCGCGCGACGAGGCGCTGCGCAACCAGCTGCTCACCGACGCGCATTCGCCGGGACAGTTCCGCGCCTTCGTGCCGCTCACGAACATCGACGCGTTCTACACCGCGTTCAACCTGAAGCCAGGCGACAAGCTGTATCGCGCGCCGGCGGATCGCGTGAAGATCTGGTAGGACCGAGCGGTGGAGGCAACCCGTCAGGGTTGCCAGGTTACGAAGTCAGCGGCCAGGCTGCACGACGCGCAGTCCGGCCGCTCGCGCCGCGGCGGCCAGGCGATCGTCGTAGGTGACGAAGTCGAGATCGACCTCAAGCGACAGGGCGGTGGCGAGGTGGGCGGCGTCGAGGGAGCGAAGTTCCGGCGCGACCTTCGCCGCCAAGTCGCGAACATCGCGCGAGAGATCGATGAGGAAGAACCCTCGTAAGTGGTCGCCCGGGTCTGCGCCTCGGGCGCGCAGGCGTTCGAGCGCGCGCCTGACCTCGACGTCGGCCAGAATCGATGTCACCGCAGAGGGCTGACGGTCATCAAGGTAGTCAATGAGCGCCATCGACTCCTGCTCGGGTCGTCCGAGCTTCACAATCGCCGAAGAGTCGAAGTAGGCCTTCACAGGAAACGGTCTTCGCGCATCTCTGCCAGAAGTGCCTCGCTGCTCGGCAGTCCAGGCGGCTCGGCCTTGGGTAACGGCAGGTTCCTGAGCGATTTGGTCGGAGGGGTCGCCTTGCCCTCGGCTACCAGCCGTTCCAGAACGTCGACCGGCTTGGGCAGCGGAGTCAGCAGGGCCACCACGCGACCATGCTCGCTGACCCGCATCGTCTCGCCTTCCTTCACACGGTCCAGATAGATCGACAGGTTCTGGCGCAGTTCGCGCACTCCAATAGCTTCCATGTAGCACATGGTAGCA
>JANNWA010000434.1:0-3352 GCA_031408275.1 Pseudomonadota bacterium | reverse complement strand
GGCGAGTTTCGGGTTGGCGTTGATCCTGGCGGCATCGCGGCGCACCTGGGCGCGGTAGTAGGTGCTGGTCTGGCCGTTGGCGCCCTGTTCCGAGAGCGTGTCGGAGCTGATGTAGCTGAGCGTGCCCTCGATGCTGCCGTAGATCGAGTAGTCGAAGGCGTCGAGCTTGATCGACACCGGCAACCCGGTCGTCAGCTGGCCGATGTCCACCGGGTTGACCTTGATTTCGAACACCATCTCGCCGTCGGTGGGCGAGATCTGCATCAGCTCGTCGCCGGCCCGCAGCACGCCCCCGATGGTGGTCAGCTTGAGGAATTTAACCACCCCGGCGATCGGGGTGACCAGGACCGTATGCCTGAGCACGTCTTGCCGCTCGTCGATCTTGTAGCGGTTGGAGGCGTAGTCCTCGGCCAGCTTGGTCGCCTCGGTGCGCGCCTCCTGCAGGTACTTGTTGCGCGTCGCGTTGATCCTGCCTTCGAGCTCGGCGACCTGGCGCTGCGCGCGCATGACTTCCAGCCGGCTGGTGTCGCCGGTCTTGAGCAGGGACTCGTTCATGCGCAGTTCCTCGTTCGCGAGTGCGAGCGCGTCCCGCAGGGTGGCGAGCTCCTCGTCCAGGCTGCGCTTTCTCTGCACGTAGAGCGACTGCTGGACCGCGACGAACTCGGGGTACGCCTTGAGTTTGCCGCCGAATTCGGGCGGACGGCCCGCGGCTTCGGCCTGGGTGCGCGCCAGCGCCGCGGCAAGCGCCGCCTCCTTGGCGCGACTCTCCGCGAAACCGGCGTTGGTGCGTTCCTGCTCGAGGATCGCCAGCTGCTGGCCGGCCTTGACGGTCTGGCCTTCCTCCACCAGCATTTTCGCCAGTACGCCGCCGTCGGCCGACTGGATCACCTGGGTGCGTGCAACGGGGATCACCTGGCCCTGGGCCCGCACCGTCTGGTCGATATCGAAGAGCGCAGCCCACGCCACGAACGCGGCCAGCCCCACGAAAAGCAGCAGCGTCATGGAGACGATGCCCCGGACCTGGCGCGGCGGCGTGGCGGTGCGCATCACGCCTGCCTAGCCGCCGACGGCGGGGTCTGCAGTTTCTGCAGCACCTGCGCCTTGGGACCGTCGAGCACCACCTTGTGGTTCGCGATCACGATCAGGCGCTCGACCAGCTCGAGCATTTCGCCCTTGTGCGTGACCAGCACCAGCGTATCGGTGGGCCGGATCATGGCGCGCAGCGCCTTCGTCACCTGCAGCTCAAGGTTGCGGTCCATCGAGGCGGTGGGCTCGTCCAGCAGCCAGATCGTGGGCCTGCGCAGGAAAGCGCGCGTGAGGTTGACCAGCTGGCGCTGCCCGCCCGAGAGCCCGGTGCCGCCCTCGAAGATCTCCTGCTGCAGGCCTTTGGGGTGCGCGGTGATGACCGCCTGGAGCAGGCCGGTCTGGCGGGCCGCGTCGAGTATCGGCTCGTCGCCCGGGTCGATCTGGCCGAGGATGAGGTTGTCGCGCAGCGTGCCCGCGAACAGGCGCCCTTCCTGTTGCACGTAACCCATGTGGTCGGCCAGCACCGGCTTGGCGAGGTGCGCGAGGTCGATGTCGTCGAGAAGTATCCGCCCCTCCTGCGGCTTGTACATGCCCGACAGGAGCCGCAGCAGCGTGGTCTTGCCCGCGCCGATCGGCCCCAGCACGCCGACCTTCTCGCCCGGCCGGATGGCAAGGCTCGGCACGGCCAGCGCCATGTTGCCGCCGTAGTTTGCGACGACCGAATCGAAGCGGTATTCGCCGCGAATGCGGCCCACCACGATCGGCTGCTCCTGGCCGTGGTGGTCGTCCTGCAGTGCCCACAGGCGGTCGAGCCCCTCCAGCGCCGCCTTGGCGTGCGCCCACTGCACGAGCTGCCCCGGGATCATCGAGACCGGCGCGAGCACGCGGCCCGAAAGGATCGAACAGGCGATCAACCCGCCCATCGAGAGCTCGCCCCGGCTCACCAGCAGCGCCCCGCTGGCGACCAGCAGCACGTAGGAAATCTGCTGCAGGGAGGCCGACAGGTGCTGCGAATACTCGCTGATGTTGCGCATCTGCAGCTCGTAATCGCGCGCGTCGTCGGAGGTCCTCATCCAGCGCGACAGCATGCGCCAGCCGCCCTGCCCCGACTTGATGCTCTCGGCGCCCTCGACGGTTTCGACCAGCAGGCCGGTCTTCTGGTTGCTCGCCGCGTTGGACTTGCCCGCGAACGCATCCACTCGCCCGCGGTAATACAGGCCGATGACGATGCAGAGGACGAAAAAAACCAGCGGGATCACGGCCAGCCAGCCGGCGAGCAGCCCGATGATGAGGACGAACACCAGCGCGAACGGCGCATCCACCAGCAGGTTCGTGGGGGCCGCCGTGAAGAACCCCCGCACCGTCTCGTAGCCGCGCATCTGCGCGGCCAGCCCGCCGACGCTCTGCGGCAGCTGGTCGAGGCGGATCGCCAGGAAGCGCATGTAGATGGTGCGCGCGAGCCGCTGGTCGACCTGGTCGATCAGGCGCTCGTACAGGATGCTGCGCAGGCGCTTGGCCACCAGTTCGAACACCACCGCCGCCAGCACCCCCAGGGTGAGCACAAGGAGGGTCTGCGCGGCCGAGGTCGGGATCACGCGGTCGTACACGTGCAGGCTGTAAAACGACGTGGCGAGCGCGACGAAGTTGATCATCAGCCCGCCGAGCACGGCCTCGCGCAGCAGGGCGCGGTGCGCGAGGATCTCGTCGCGGATCAGCTGGAAGACCGGGCTCGCGCTGGCCGAAAAGGGCCGGCTCAGGCGCAGCGTGGCGATGGCGTGGCCCTCGAGCGACGCGTCCGCGCGCTCGTTCCAGCGGCTGGCCCGCGCGTCCCACCATTCGCTCACCCACTCGCCTTTCGCGTTCTTGCCGCGCAGCACGCCCCACTGCCCGGCCTGCTCGCCATGGCCGGCGTGGATGACCGCCGGCACCTGTGCCGCATCCGGCGCCGCAAGCCAGCGCGGGCCGCGCACCTGCAGGTGCGCGGCCACGATCTTCAACTGCCCCTGCGCGCTGTCGTCGGCACCCGCCAGGGCCGCCTCGGCGGCTTCCTGCACCGCCAGGCGGTCCACCGCCTCTCGCTGCACCTGCGCCAGACGCGCCAGACACGGCAGCAGGGTCGGCGTCGCGTCAATGGTCACGCTTTCCGCGGCGCTCATTGCGCTCCCCCGGTGACGTCTGCTACACCTCGCGTGAATACTGCGAGGCGCCAGGTCGAGACTACCTGCGTCGACTGGAGGTCGGCCAGCTGCGATTCGGTCTGCGCGAGCTCGCGCGCGGTGTTCATGACGTCGAGCCAGGACTTGCGCCCGGCCAGGTACTGGCGGTC
>JANNWA010000433.1:0-2099 GCA_031408275.1 Pseudomonadota bacterium | reverse complement strand
CGGCGTGCCGGCCGGCGCGAGGAACCCGGCCCAGCCGACCGTTTCGAACCCGGGGTAACCCGATTCAGCGATGGTGACGAGGTCGGGGAGGGCGGTCGCGCGCTGCAGGTTTCCCGTGGCGATGGCCTTGAGCCGACCGCTCTTCACGTGCGGGAAGACCAACGGGCCGGTCTCGAACATCAGGCCGATTTGCCCGGCCAGCAGGTCAGTCACCGCGGGCGGCGAGCCCTTGTAGGGCACGTGGACCATCGACACGCCCGTCACGCTCTTGAACAATTCTGCCGACAGGTGGTTGCTCGCCCCGTTGCCGGCCGAGCCGAAGTTCACCTTGCCCGGATTCGCCTTGAGGTGGGCCACCAGGTCTTTCACCGTGCCTGCCGGAATGGACGGATTGACCACCAGGTAAAACGGCACCTTCAGCGTCAGCGCGATCGGCGTGAAGTCGCGGATCGCGTCGTAGGGGAGCTTCGCGTACATGCCGGGGTTTACCGCGAGGCTGCCCGAAGAACCCATGAACAACGTGTACCCGTCGTTGGGCGATTTCGCCGCCGCCTCCGCGCCGATTATGCTGGCCGCGCCGGGCTTGTTCTCGACGAAGAACTGCTGGCCGAGGTTCTCCGACAGTTTTTGCGAGATCGCGCGCGCAGCCTGGTCGGTCGCCTGTCCGGGCGGGAACGCGACGATGACCCTGACGGGCCGGTTCGGGTAGCCGGTCTGGGACCAGGCGTCGGCATGCACGCCGGTGGCGGCCGCGCATGCGACGATTAGCCTGCAAATATTCTTCCGCATGTCTGTCTCCTCCTGCCTAGGTACGGGCACGCCGATTGTGCCACGCCCCCCCGGTGCACCGGACGGCGTTTCGCTGTGAACCTGGACTACACTCGGGCGCATGAAAAAGATTCTCGAAGGCATGGTCGTTCTCGACCTCACGCGGTTCTTTTCCGGCCCGCAGTGCACGCTTTTCCTCGCCGGCATGGGCGCCGAGGTCGTCAAGATCGACGATCCCAAGGGGGGAGATCCGATCGCTTTCGCGCCGCCTTTCGATGGCCCGGAAGGGATTTCGCTGCAGAAGAAGACCCCCCAGGACATGGGCCTCGCGTACCTCAAGCGCGCGCGCGGCAAGAAGTCCGTTACGCTCGACCTCAAGTCGGCCGAGGGGCTGCGCATCTTCCTCGAGATGGTGAAGAAGGCGGACGTCGTCGTGGAGAATTTTCGCGCCGGCGTCGCCACCCGGCTCGGCGTGGACTACCCGGCGCTGCGCGCGGTGAATCCACGGATCATCTATTGCGCGCTCACGGGTTATGGCTCGACCGGACCATCCAAGGACGACAAGGCCTACGACCTCATGGTGCAGGCGGCGGTCGGCCTCATGAGCATGACGGGGCAGCCGGGCGAGCCGCCGGTCAAGACCGCTTCCGCCCTCTCGGACGCCATCTCCGGCGTGTTCGCCGCGCACGGTATTGTTGCCGCGCTGCTGCATCGCGAGCGGACGGGCGAAGGCCAGGCGATCGACGTGGCGATGGCCGATTGCCTGTTCGCGCTGATCTTCGACGAACCTTTCGACACCTACGAGCGCCTGAACCTCGCGCAGCGCCAGGGCAACCGGATCATGCGCTTTTCCCCCTTCAACATTTTTCAGGCCAAGGACGGCTGGGTCGCACTGGGCGCGGCGACGCATGAGGAATGGCTCTCGCTGCTGGATGCGATGGGCCGCGCCGACCTCAAGGCCGACCCTGACATGATGCAGATCGGCTGGCGGATCGTGAACAACGAGCAGGTCGACGCAGTGGTCACGCAATGGACCTCGACGCGCACCAAGGATGAAATCGGCGCGGCGCTGTTCGCCGCTTCAGTCGCGTGCAGCCCGGTGCGCACCGCCGACGAGGTGATGCAGTGGCCGCAGCTGCTCGAGCGGGAAATGATCGTCCGCCTGAAGAACCCCCTCACCGGAAAGGATGCCGCGGCTTGCGGCCCGGGATTCCCGATCAAGTTCAGCCTGACGCCGGGCGGCTACGACACGCCGGCGCCGCTGCCCGGCGCGCACAGCGAGGAAATCTTCGCGCGGCTTGCGAACCTGTCCGCCGCGGACGTGCAGCGGC
>JANNWA010000432.1:0-6163 GCA_031408275.1 Pseudomonadota bacterium | reverse complement strand
CGAACATTCCGCGGCGCCCTCGTTGTCGCGGATCGCGCGCAGGCCGCGGCCGATCCAGCCGGTCTGGATGTACCGTGCCGTGGCCACCGCGATCACCGCGATCACGGTCATGACGAGAAAGAGCCACTGGGTGTAGTTGGTGAAGTACAGCGGCATTTCGGTCGGGCGCAGGATCGGCAGGCCCTTGGCCCCGCCCACATACGTCCAGTTCATCACCACAGTCTCGAGGATGATCGTGATCGCGATCGTGGCGATCGAGAAGAAGATCCCGCGCAACCGCAGGGTCAGCATGCCCACGAGAAACCCGAGCAGCCCCGCCGTTGCCGCACCAGCGAGGATCTGCAGGCCCAGCGGGAGCTGCACCGCCTTGTAGAGCGCCACCGCGCTGTAGGCGCCGACCGCGAAGAACGCGCCGGTGCCGAAATTTACGTAGCCCGCGAACCCGCCGAGGATGTTCCAGGCCGTGGCGAGCACGATGAACTGCAGCACCACGAAGCCGGCGAAGTAGAAGTACTCCAGGCGCACGAACATGGGCGCCACCGCGGCGAGCCCAATTGCGATCAGGGCGCCGAACAGGAACTTCATCGCCCGAACAACCCTGCGGGACGCACGCCGAGAACCGCGAGCAGGATGCCGAAGGCCACCGCGGGCGCCCACGCCGTGCCCACCGAGGCCAGCACCAGCGACTCGGCTACGCCGAGGATCAGGCCCGCCACCAGCGTGCCGCTCATGCTGCCCATGCCCGCCAGCACGACGACGCAGAACGTGCGGCCGATGTACAAGCGGTCGAGGTTCGGGTCCACCGGGCCCACGATGATCAGCAGCGCGCCGGCCAGCGCGCAGGTGCCCGTGGCGATGCCGAAGGCCCAGCGCTTGATGCGCACTGGATCCGCGCCCATCAGGCGCAGCGCGCCCTCGTCTTGCGCCACCGCCTTGATGGCGCGGCCGGTGAAGGTGCGCGAGAGGTACAACGCGAGCGTGACGGTGAGCAGGAGCGCGACGCCGAAGGCCACGATCATGCGCTGCGGGATGCGCACGTCGCCGAAGATCTCGATGCTGGTGCCGATGTAGCTGGCCTCCACCATGCGCTGGTCGACGCCGAACGCGATGATCAGGCCCACCTGCACGATGAAGGCGATGCCGAAGAAGAATGCGATGCCGCGCACGCCGAGGTCGGTGCCGCGCCGCTCGAAGGTCATGTAGTAGAACTGGTAGACCCCCAGGCCGAACACGAAGAACACCGGCATCAGCAGGAGCCCGGCAACCAGCGGGTCCATGCCGTAGCCCACCAGCGCGTAGGTCGCATACGCGCCGAGCACGAGGAAAGCCGGGTGCGCCACGTGCGGCACGTCGAGCAGCCCGAACGAGATCGAGAGCCCGACGCTGACCGCCGCGTAGAAGCAGCCGAGGAGCAGCCCGGAGAGGACCGCCTCGAGGAAGAGCTGTATATCCAGCCCCCCCTCCCTAGTTCCGTGCCTTGTCGTAGGGGATCAGGTTGCCCGACTTGTACGCGGCCGGGGCGATGATCACCTGCTTGCCTTCCTGGCGGAACTGCTCCAGGTCCTTGCCCTTGATGCCGCGGAACTGGGCCATCACGACCCTTGGGCTGGTCCACTCGCCGACCGCGTCGAACTTGATGTCGCCGACCATGGTTTTCATCACGTTCTTGCGCAGGTAGTCGGCCAGCACCTTGTCGTCCAGGCTCTTGGTGGCGCCGATGGCCTGCTCGAGCATCTGGCCGATGGCGTAGTTGAACGGCGGCAGGTAGTAGCCCAGCGGATCGACTTTCTCGGCCTTGGCGCGCACCGAGTAGCGGTCGAGGAAACCCTTGACCGCCGGGTTCGTCATGGTCTTCTCGGGCACGTAGCTGTTGTAGTTCACAAAACCATTCAGCAGGGGGCCGAGGGCCTCCATGATCGGCGCGAACTGCAGGCCGACCATGCCGCCGCCGATGATCTTCACCGTCGGGCCGACGCCGATCTCGGCCACCGCGCGCACGATGGCCGCGGACTCGGCCGGGTACGAGCAGATGAACACGATGTCGGCCTTGGCGGCCCGCACCGAGCGGATGATCGAGGAGAAGTCCACCGAGTTCGGCGGGTAGTTCTGGTCGTAGACGGTGGTGAGGCCCTTGGCCTTGGCGATCGCGCGCCCGCCGGTGCACAGGTTCTGCGCGAACTCCGCGTCGGCCGCCATGAAGGCGATGGTCTTGCCGCCGAGCGACTGCGCCGCATCGAGGAACGGGCCGCCCCACGCAAGGGCGCCGGCGCCCCAGGGCGCGTTGTTGAACCACATGTCGTGCTTGATCTGCGCGTTCACGTCGAACGAGAAGTTGCCCATCAGCAACTTGTTCCTCTGCTTGACCAGCGGCATGATCGGCGCGGTCACGTTGGTGCCGTACGGCGCGATCAGCAGGTCGACCTTGTCGATGTCGAGCAGCTTGGTGTAGATCCCCGGCACGATCGAGGGGTTGGTCTGGTCGTCATACGAAATGAGCTCGACTTTGCGCCCGAGGATCCCGCCCTTGGCGTTGACGTCGTCGCGCCAGATCTGCAGCCCGAGCAGCGCCGCCTTGCCGCCGCCGCCGAGCGGTCCGGTCTGCGCGATGCCGATGCCGATCTTGATGGGTTGCTGGGCCAGCGCAGGCACGCCAAAAGCAAGGCCGATCACCGCGACCGTCGCCAAGGCTGCAAGACGTTTAATTGTTCTCATTTGCGGATCCTCCTCCAAGGTTTACCGCGGCGATGCTGAACGGGAATTCGGATGCTGTCAATTCGCTTCCGGGCGCGTGCCGGACGCGCCACGTTTGACGGGTCCGCCCGCCTTGGCTATGTTCGACGCGATCCCTTTCCCGACACTGGAGAAACGATGGCTTACGACGAAATGCTGCCCAGGCGCGGCGTTGCGCGGACCGAGATGCAGACGCGGATCGCACGCTTTGCCGAACTCAAGGGTTCGGACGGCGGGCTGCCCGACAGCAAGGCGCCCGAATGCGAGCGCACGCTCTACAACGTGATCGGTTTCCAGCCGCCCGAAGGCGAGGGCGAAGGCATGCAGTCGCCGGTGGGCGAGAATGCCGCGCGCATGGCGGCGATCCCGATTTCGGAAGGCTTCAACCTCGGCTACTGCCGCGCGAAGCCGGGCAAGGGGCCGCTGATGCACAACCACGATACCAACGAAACCTTCATCCCGATGACCGGCACCTGGCGCTGCAGCTGGGAAAACGAAACCGGCGAAGTCGAGCACGCGGACCTGCGCCCGCTGGACGTCATCTCGTTCCCGCCAGGCGCGATCCGGCGTTTCATGAACCTTGCGAACGACCGCAACGATCCCGATGAGGAATCGATCCTCATGTTCGTGATCGGCGGCAACGCCCCGCGCGCCGAGTTCACCAGCCAGGCAATGGCCCACCTCGAGGCCGCCGGCGTGTGGCCGCCGAAAGCCTAGGGGCCCCATGAAACTCGGCACATTCATGATGCCGCTGCACCCGCCTTCGCGCCTGCCCTGGCAGACGCTGGCGGAGGACCGCGAAGCGATCCTGCTGGCCGACCAGCTCGGGTACTGCGAGGCGTACGTGGGCGAGCACACCACCGACCTCGCTGAGAACGTCACGTCGTGCCTGATGTTCCTCGCCAGCCTCGCGCACGAGACGAAGCAGATCACGCTCGGCAGCGGGACGCTCAACCTGCCCAACACGCATCCGGCCGCGGTAGCGGGGCAGGTAGCGATGATTGACCACATGCTCAAAGGCCGCTTCATCATGGGCATCAGCCCCGGCGGCCTGATGTCGGACGCCGAGGTGTTCGGCAACTACGGCAAGGACCGGAACGAGATGTTCCTCGAGTGCATCAACACCGTGCTCGCGATCTGGGCGGGCGAAGGGCCTTACAAGATCACGGGCAAGCACTACAGCGTCACCACCGAAAAGACCATGATCCCCGAGATCGGCCAGGGCACCATCATCCGGCCCTACCAGCAGCCGCATCCGCGCATCGTCGTAACTGCAGTCGCGCCGCATTCCAAGGGCGTGACCGAGGCGGCCAAGCGCGGCTGGCAGCCGATCTCGGCGAACTTCCTCCTGCCCGAATGGGTGGCCTCGCATTGGCCGCGCTACGCGGAAGGGCGGATCGCGGTGGGGGCGACGCCGGACCCGTCCGAATGGCGCGTGGCGAAGTCGACCTTCGTGGCAGACGACGCGGCGGTCGCGAAACGCTACGGCCTCGGCGCCGAGGGCCCGTACCACTTCTACTTCAAGCAGCTGGTGAGGAAGCTCGTGGGCTTCGCCGGACGCTCCAACCTCTTCAAGCTGGACCAGTCGGAACCAGATTCGAAGATCACCCCGGAGTACGTGACCAACAAGCTCGTCATCGCCGGCACGGTCGACAGCGTGGTCGACCAGATCCTCGCCTTCCGCCAGCAGACCGGCCCGTTCGGCACCCTGCTCTACCCGTGCCACGACTGGGTCGACCCGGCCCTGGGCAAGCGCTCCATGCAGCTGATGGCCGAGCAGGTCATGCCGCGCGTCAACGCGGCGCTGGGCGAGGCGAGCTAGTTCTCTTGGCGGTTAATGTACTTGTAGAAGTACATTAACTGGCAGGAGATCGGCTTCCGGCCTTGGTTCTTAATTTTAAATGTTTAAGATTTACCAACTGCCCCGGCGGAACCAAACCAGCGACAACAACACCGCGCAGATCGCCAGCAGCGCCGCAACGCCGCTGAACAGCGCGCTGACTTCGGTCTCCCTGCGCTCCAGCGCGAACTTCAGGCTGAGGCTCTCGTAGACCTTGCTCAGGTCGGCGGCGGTGCCGGCATGGAAATACTCCGCGCCCGTCATGGCCGCGACAGCTTTCAGCGTGGGCTCGTCCAGCCGCGCCAGAAGGAGAACTCCTCCGAGCCGACCATCGCGCCGTCCTTGGTGCCGAAGCCGACCGTGAAAACGCGCACGCCGTAGTCGGCCGCGATCTTCGCGATCTCCACCGGGTCGGGCCCGGTGGTGCGCCGCCCATCGCTGATCAGGATCACGGCGCCGCCGGTATATGAACCGGGCGGCACGGGCTTGTGGGGTTTCTTCGCCGCCTTTTTCGCGGCGCCGTCCAGGGGCGCCGCGCTGCCGCCGGAGAACCCGCTGCCGTAGACCGCTGACTGCAGGTCGAAGCCCTCTTCCGGGAACAGGGTCGCCAGCGAGAGCAGCAGGCCGCTGCCGGTGGCGGTGGCGCGCTGCAGCTGGAAGCGGTCGATCGCCGCCAGCATCTCTTCGCGGTTCTCGGTGGGCGTCTGCACGACCGTTGCGGTGCCCGCGAACGAAACGATGCCAAGGCGCACGTCCTTCGGAAGTTCGTTGATGAACGCCTTGGCCGCCGCCTGCGCCGCGGTGATGCGACTGGGCGCGACGTCGCCGGCCAGCATGCTGCGCGACACGTCCATCGCGAGGACGATGGTCAGGAATTGCGAAGGCAGCGTCACCACGGCGGAAGGCCGCGCGATCGCGAGGATCGCCGTGGCAATCGCAAGGAAGAACAGCGCGGGCGGCAGGTGGCGGCGGAACTTCTGCCCCGGCCCGATCGCCTCGCGCACCAGCGCGACGTTCGTATAGCTGATCGCCTCCCGCTTGCGCCTGCGCAGCGCGTACGCATAAGTGGCGACGAGCGCCGGCAAAAGCAGCGTCAGCCACAGCAAGTCGGGCCACAGGAAACGCATCGGTTCTCCATCCAGGACGGGCCCGGTAACTTTATCACTGCCGGGCCGGCGAACCGGGCATGCATCCTGCGTCATGCCCGTGTTAACTTTCGTGGCAAGGCAGGCCCCTGATCAGCTTCGACTTGCGGGACGGAGAATGAGACGAGCAGCGCTATACAGCAGCAGCCCTGGGAGTAACCCCGAGGGGAACACTGCGCGGCCCCACGCCGGGCGCACCGAGTCCGTGCCTGAAGCGGCCGAACAAGCGCCCCCGCAGCGCACGCTGGGCCAACGGTTGCGCACAACCTGCGGGCGATTCGAGCGGACGCTCCTCTTTGGTGCAGGCGCCCTGATTGCAGTTGGCGCCGTGTTCGCATCCCTGCACTTCCAGGACAAACCGCGCGAGTTCACCCAGGAGGACATCGACGCCGCGGTGCTGCACACGCTGGAGAACAAGACCCTGCCCTCCAGGGCCGCGAAAGCCGCC
>JANNWA010000431.1:0-8905 GCA_031408275.1 Pseudomonadota bacterium | reverse complement strand
ACCATTCCGTCCACGAAGCC
Organism: Pseudomonadota bacterium; assembly: GCA_031408275.1. Taxonomy (GTDB): domain Bacteria; phylum Pseudomonadota; class Gammaproteobacteria; order Burkholderiales; family SG8-39; genus SZAS-79. The sequence goes on along the minus strand of JANNWA010000431.1, from coordinate 8,885 downwards.
GAATCGCACTTGGGTAATCACGTCGGTAAGTCCCACCGGTATCGAAGGTATGGAAAACGGGGAGCCGATTCTGCTGACCTCCGACTTGAATGTTCTTGAGTCGCCACGCAACAAAGACTCGAACCCGAAGGCGCTCACCTTTCCGCTCGCGGTCGGGAAACGGTGGCATTACGTTAGCGACTGGGTGTTCAAGCCCAAGGCGTCCAAGGGTAGCGCCGGTGTTGACGTGGCCGTGCTTGGATACGAGAAGGTAACGGTTCCGGCAGGTGAATTCGACGCGTTCAAGCTCGCGGCGAAGGAGAGACTGAGTGGGACATCACCGATCAATAGTCAGTACGCTGGCGAGACGACCAGAACTTACTGGTATGCCCCAGCCGCACGCGCCATCGTGAAGTCGGTGTCCCACAGTCCGTATCTTGGACCGTCCACTGTCGAACTTGTCGCGTTCGACCTGCGGCCATGACAATACCCAGCGCGCGCTATGCCGCCTAACCATGCGCTCAACCGGACGGGAGAACCTCATCCGCTAATGTGGACACCTCGGCCTAACGCTTGAGGGGGTTCCATGGCAGCACCGATCGGACCGAAGAAGGTTTATCGCTATACGGTCGAGTTCAAGATTCAGGCGGTAAGGTTGTCGCTGCATCCGGAGATCCAGACGCAGGACGTAGCGCACGCTCTGGACATCCATCCGTTCATGCTCTCGAAGTGGAAGAAGGATTACCGCGAAGGCAAGCTCAAGCCCGCGGCCGAGGCCGCGGGCTTGAGCTTGCCGGCGCCGCTGCGGTTGCCCAGGCGCGACCCTGAGAAGCAGACGCTGAAACGTCAGGTGAAGCAGCTGGAGGCCAAGGTGGAGGCCCGCACCCAGGTGCGCGCGCTGGAGCGCAAGCTCGCGGCGCTCGAGGTGGAGCATGACCTCTTAAAAAAAGCCATCCGCTTCAATATCGAGCGCCGAAGGCGAAATTCGAATTCATAGCCGAGCACAGCAAGCAATACGGTGTGGCGTTCCTATGCCAGCGCTACAAGGTCTCAAGGAGCGGGTTCTATGCCTGGGAGGCGCGCGAAGGAAGTCGCCGCAGCCGGGACGACGAGGAACTGGGTGCCGAGATCGCACGCATCCATCGCGACAGCCGCGGCACCTACGGCTCTCCGCGCATCCACGAGCAGCTCAAGCGCCAAGGCGTCCACTGCAGCAACAAGCGTGTGGCGAGGCTGATGCGCGAGTTGGGCCTGCGCGCCCGCGTCAGCGGCCTGTACCGGCGCTCGGGTGGTGTACACCGGTTCTTCGAGAAGACCGGCAACCTACGGCTGGATCAACCGGCCCCGACGCGCATCGACCAGATCTGGGTGGGCGACATCACGTACCTGCGCATGGGCAAGCGCTGGCGGTACCTGGCCACGGTGATGGATTTGTTCTCACGGCGCATCATCGGGTGGACCATCGCGCGCAATCGGACCCAGGAGGTGACACTGCGGGCGCTCAAGCGGGCGATCACGCTGCGCAATCCGCAGCCCGGGCTGCTCTTTCATTCCGACCGGGGCATCGAGTACTCGGCCTATGGCTACCAAGACTTCCTGCGCTCGCGGGGCATCGTGCCCAGCATGAACCGCCCGCGCAACTGCCAGGACAACGGACACATGGAGAGCTTCTTCCATTCCCTGAAGGCCGAGCTCACGCACCAGCGCCAGTTCGACAGCGACGCACAACTGAACGCCACTCTCAGTGGCTATATCGAGCGTTTCTACAACGTGAAACGCATGCACTCCAGCCTGGGCTATCATTCACCGGTCGAGTTTGAATGCTTGGCAAATGCCAAGCAATGTGTCCACCAAATCGGATGAAGATCAAGCTGCGCTGCCTCTCGATTGTGAGTAAAGCCGAGCGGGTAATCGCCATCCATGGCTGTAGAGGCCGAGATCACATCGTTTACCTCGGTGGTCTCGATAAAGCTACGAAAAGTGCACTTGCATCCGGCCTCAGGGCCGGGGGTTTCAGGGTGAAGACCACTTTCCATAAATTTTTGGCCACGCACCCGCAAAACATCTGTAACCGAGGGGCGAAAGGCAACGGTGTGCAGATCGAGTTAAGCCTCGGCCTTCGGCTGACCGGAAATATTGATTCCCTTGCATTCACAATCGGCCGAGTACTGCGAGAGCGTAAGGTATGACTGGCTTTGTAGAAAACGTACAGTCGTCGTCCATCGGTGACGCAAACTTTAAGTGCCACAAGTTGCAGCGCGGGACCATGCCTAACTACAGGTGCTGCGGACGTGCCGCCACAGCCTCGCAATTTTAAAAATCGTCGCGGGCACGCCGCAGACCAAAACGTTGGGCGTCTTGCAACCTGTAACCATATACGTTACACTTTGATGCATGATCCGCGGATTCAAGCACAAGGGATTGGCGAAGTTCTTTCAGACCGGCTCCAAAGCTGGCATCCAGGCCCAACATGCTGAACGGCTCGAACTTGTCCTAGGTAGGCTGAGCGCGGCGGCAGCGCCCAAGGATATGGGGCTCCCCGGATTGGGACTTCATTCGCTAAAGGGAGACCGCAAAGGCGTTTGGGCCGTAACGATCAGCGGCAACTGGCGCGTAACGTTCCTTTTCGTTGAAAAGGACGCAGACGACGTTGATTACGAGGACTACCACTGAGGCTAGCTCATGAGAATGCACAATCCGCCACATCCCGGGAAAATCATCAAGGCTCTTTGTCTCGATCCACTCGGCCTCACTGTTACCGAGGCGGCGAAGGGACTCGGCGTTAGCCGGAAGACGCTGTCCGGAATTCTGAATGGCCGGGCCGGCTTCAGCGCGGAGATGGGTGTTCGCGTCTCGATTGCGGTTGATACCTCTGCAGAAAGCTGGATCAATCAGCAGACGCAGTACGATTTGTGGCATGCAGAGCAAGGTCGCAAGCAGCTTCGCGTATTGAGACTCGCAGCGTGATCAGACGCCCAACCCCGCGTTCGAGCAGACGCTCTGCCGGCGCTGCTCAACGCGAACGTTAGGCAAAAGTCCCGCAGTAGTCCTCCGCTGGATCGGGAAGTGGAGAAGCTTATGATGGCAACAATACCTCTCTTTTCTGTTCTGATCGCAGCGTTGGCAGTATCGGCTTGCGCGACTCCCGGCGGCACGGCCGCCATTGTGGGCGTTGGAAACGTGACACGGAACAATGCTCACACGCTTGCCGCGACCGTTGTATCCGTCGGCATTCCCAGGCACCGTCCATCTTCCGGCCGCAGCGTGTTGTCGTCGATACCGCCGGCAACAGTTCGCGTACTCCCCTTCAATGACGACCGGAAAGATCTGGATGCAGAAGGGCAAGCGTCGGCGGCGTTCGGGGTGCCCATGGGGCGCATTCGCTTTGAACCGAGTCCCGCCACTCTCTTGGGCCAGGCAATCGTCTCCGAGATCAAGGCTGCGGGCCATACGGTGACAGATGGCGCGGAAGGCACGCAGGTCACAGGTGCCGTTCTGGAATTCGACGTGCATACAGCCACCACCCTGCTTTACTGGGATGTCATCGGGAACTTGGCCGTTTCGCTGCAACTCCCAGTTGCGCGAGGGACGAATCCGGGAGCGCCACTTGCCTACCGCGCACGATGTCTGGACCGGACGTACGTCTGGCCCAGCGAAGCGGTCATCGCTGGAGTAATGAGCAAATGCGTCAACGATTTTGCAAATCAGCTGCGTGACGATGGCAGGGTCGCGGATGCGCTCCGAAATCTGGCAACGAAGGAAATGACAGCGCGCGGCAAGGTCGATGAAGTGCGGAGTGAAATTGCCGCGCAGCCCCGGGCGGCAACCGCAAGGTCGTATACGAACCCGGACCAGCGCTGGTCGGTTTCCTATCCCGGGGACTGGAAGCTCGATGACAATGATCGCTTCGTGAAAATCAGCAGAGGCCAGGCGATCCTGGGTATTCACACCCTTTCGAATGCCGGCGGCACATCCCTGGATGAGGTGGCTGATTCCGCGATCAAAGAGTGGGAGCGGCAAATGCAAAAGGTCAATGTCGTCAAGCGGGTCTCGCGGCAACGCGCGACCTTGGCGGGGGATCTGACTGCAATCGCTGTCGTGCATCACATCGGAGCAGGCCAGGCAGGCAAGTCGCAGAAAATCATTGTGGCCGTCAAGGATCGCAGGTACCTGATCGATGCCGAGACGCTTCTCGCTTCCTGGCCCGATTACGAACGTGATTTCCACCAGATCATCGGCTCTTTCAGGGTTCTGAAGTAATGCCCCGGCGGCTACCGCCCAACCCGTGCTCACCGTGGCCTAACAAGCCATTTGATGCGAAGCCCGTAGAAAGGAGAAAACGCATGTTCAACCACATCATGGTCGGATCAAACGACATCGAGCGCTCGAAACGCTTCTACGACGCCGTGCTCGGCACCCTCGGGGCGGGCGAGCCGATGCGCAACAAGGCGGGCACGGGGCACAGCCGGCTCTTCTACCGGCACGACGGCGGCACCTTCTGCGTCAGCGAGCCGATCAACGGCGAAGCGGCCACCTTTGGCAACGGCAGCACCATCGGCTTCAAGTGCAAATCGCCCGAGCAGGTGCGTGAGTTCCACGACACTGCGGTTGCGCACGGCGGCACCTCGATCGAAGAACCGCCGGGACTGCGCAGCAATACTCTAGGGTCGATGTACCTGGCTTATGTGCGCGATCCCGACGGCAACAAGCTCTGCGCCCTCCATCGCCCCAAGTAGGGTCGCCGGGCGCCGGCCTGCCCCGGGGTGATATTCTCTGCGTCCGGAGGAAAGACCATGAAAAATATCCTGAAATTACTCGCTGCCGCCCTGCTCGCGGCGCCGCTTGCCCTGCACGCCCAGGCCTGGCCGGCCAAGCAGATCAGGATCATCGTGCCTTTCCCCCCGGGTGGCTTCAACGACACCTTCGCGCGCATCCTCGCGCAGGACCTGCCGAAGACCCTCGGCCAGCCAGTGATCGTCGAGAACAGGCCTGGCGGCGGTTCGGTCATCGGTACCGAGCTCGCCGCCAAGTCGGCCCCTGACGGTTACACGCTGTTCGTCGCCGCGCTGCCTTTCGCCGTGGTGCAGAGCCTGTACAAGACGTCGTTCGACGTGACCAAGGACTTCGCCCCGATCACTTTGGCCGGGGTGTCCGACAACATGCTGGTGGCGCACCCCGCCTTCCCGGTGAACTCGGTGAAGGAGCTCATCAAGTTCGCCAAGGAAAAGCCCGGCCGCATCAACTACGGATCGTCCGGCGCCGGCACCTCCGTGCACCTGTGCATGGAGTTGTTCAAATCGATGACCGGGACCTTCATGACGCACATCCCCTACAAGGGCAGCGCGCCCGTGGTCGCCGACCTCATCGGCGGGCAGGTGGACATCATGTTCGACAACCTGCCGAACGTGATCCAGCACGTGAAGAGCGGGCGCATGAAGCCGCTGGCGGTGTCGGGACCGAAGCGCTCGCCCCTCGCGCCCGAAGTACCTACGGTGGTCGAAGCAGGCGTCCCCGGCTTCGAGGTCACGGTCTGGTTCGGCCTGCTCGCCCCCGCCGGGACGCCGCGCGAGGTCATCCAGCGGCTCAACGCCGAGAGCATGAAGATCATCAGCTCCGCCGACGTCACGGACAAGTTCGTCAAGCAGGGCGTCGAGCCGCGGCCGGGCACGCCGGAACAGTTCGGCGACCTGGTGAAATCGGAAGTGGGCCGCTGGGCCAGGGTAATCAAGGAAGCGGGCATCAAGAGCGAGTAGGCAAGCCGGACAGACAGGCCGCCCGGAATCCGGCACCGCACCGAAGACGAAGACTCCGAACACCCGAAACCGAAACGGAAAGGATCATGACCGACCAGAACCACCCCGAAGTGCGCGATGCCGTGCGCGCGCTGTGCAAGGAGTTTGATTCCGCCTACTGGCAGAAAGTCGACGAGGATCGTGCCTACCCCGAAACCTTTGTGGACGCATTGACGAAAGCCGGCTGGATGGCCGCGCTGATCCCGGAGGAATACGGCGGCTCAGGCCTTTCGCTCACGGAAGCCTCGGTGATCATGGAAGAGATCACGCGCACCGGCGGGAACGCCGGCTGCTGCCACGGCCAGATGTACAACATGAACACGATCCTGAGGAACGGGTCGATTGAACAGAAGAAGAAATACCTGCCCAGGATCGCCTCAGGCGACCTTCGCCTGCAGTCCATGGGGGTGACCGAACCCACGGCCGGCACCGACACCACCAAGATCAAGACCGTCGCCGTGAAGAAGGGCGACAAGTACGTCATCAACGGTCAGAAGGTGTGGACCTCGCGCCTGCAGCACTCGGACCTGATGATCCTGCTCGCGCGCACCACGCCGCTGGCGGACGTCAAGAAGAAATCCGACGGCATGTCGATCTTCCTCGTCGACGTGAAGGCGAACTGGGGCAAGGCCCTGCAGGTCACGCCTATCCGCAACATGGTGAACCACGAGACCAACACGGTGTTCATCGACAACCTCGAGGTCCCGGTCGAGAACCTGATCGGCGAGGAAGGCCGCGGCTTCAAGTACATCCTCGACGGGCTGAATGCCGAGCGCATATTGATAGCCGCCGAGTGCATCGGCGACGGCTACTGGTTCACCGAGAAGTCGGTGCAGTACTCCAAGGACCGCGTGATCTTCGACCGGCCCATCGGGCAGAACCAGGGCATCCAGTTCCCGATCGCGCGCGCCTACGTGAACATCCAGGCCGCCGACCTCATGCGCTACAAGGCCTGCGCGATGTTCGACGCCAAGAAGCCCTGCGGCGCGGAGGCCAACATGGCGAAGATGCTCGCGGCGGACGCCTCATGGGAGGCGGCCAACGCCTGCCTGCAGACGCACGGCGGGTTCGGCTTTGCGGCGGAATACGACGTGGAAAGGAAGTTTAGGGAAACGCGCCTGTACCAGGTGGCGCCGATCTCGACCAACCTGATCTTGTCGTTCGTGGGCGAGCACGTCCTCGGGATGCCCCGCTCCTTCTAGCTCCCGAAGCGGGCAGCCGAAAACGGCGCGGGATCCACGAACGGCGTATCGCCGGTCACCATCTCCGCAATCATCCGGCCCGTCACCGCGCCCAACGTCAGGCCATGGTGCGCGTGCCCAAACGCAAACCACAGGTCCTTGTGGCGTGGCGCGGGGCCGATCACGGGCAGCATGTCCGGCGTGCACGGGCGCGAGCCCATCCATGGCTCCTTGTCGAGGCGCTCGGCGAGCGGAAACAGGTCGCGGGCGATCGGCTCGGCGCGCCCCAGTTGCACGGGCGTGCGGATCGCATCGCGCCGCGCAAACTCGGCGCCCGTGGTCAGGCGGATGCCGGCGCGCATGGGCGCGAGGAAGTAGCCTCGCTCCGTGTCCAGCACCGGGATGTTCAGCTTCGCCTCCCCCGCCGCGCGGTAGTGCATGTGGTAGCCGCGCTTCACTGCGAGCGGCAGGGTGTAGCCCAGCCCGCGGGTGAAGACCCCGGCCCAGGGTCCCAACGACGCCACCGCCGCCCCGGCTTCCAGCGGGCCCGAGGCCGTACGCATCGCCCACCCGCCGCCCTTGCGCGCCTCCAGGCTCGCGGCATTGCCCTGCAGGAACTCTCCGCCTAGCCGCTTGAAGAGGGCCAGGTACTCCAGGCACAGCCCGTGCGGGTCATCCACGCGCGTTGGGTCGGTCCAGTGCAAGGCGCCGACCAGGACGGGCGCCAGATGCGGCTCGGCCTCCTGCAGCGTCCGCGCGTCGAGCATGCGGTAGTTGAGACCGAACTCGCCTTTCCAGCGCTCGGCTTCAGCGGCACGCCGGTCGCGCTCGGCGTTGGTGCGGAAAACCTTCATCCAGCCGCCCCGCTTGATGTAGTGGTCGGCTCCCGCCTCCACCGCCAGCGCATCGTGCTCGGTCACGCAGTGTTCGATGAGCTTCGCGTACTTCTTCGCCACCTCCGCGTGCCGCGCGGGCCGCGAGTAGTGCCAGTACTTCCACAGGAAGGGCGCCAGTTGCGGCAGGGCGGACGGGTGGTAGTGGGCATCAATCGTCCGGTTCATCCCATAGCGCAGCAGGGCGCCGTAGTCGTGCGGGAAACCGTAGGGATAGACGCCTTCGCGCTGGATCAGGCCGGCATTGCCGAAGGAGGTTTCCTCGGCGGCGCCGCGGCGGTCCACAAGGGCCACCGTGCGGCCGCGCTTTTGCAGGTGGAGGGCCACGCAGATGCCGACGATGCCGGCCCCAAGTACAACGACATCGACCTGCTTCACCCCAGAACCTCCCCTTGCCGCGTGCCGGAGAGGCACGCCATACGGGAAGTCTACTGCACCGGGGGCTTGTCGGCTGCGGGCTTGTGCAGGCGCGCGGCGATCTCGCCGACCACGCCGCGGCGGAACGCAAGCACGCAGATCACGAAGATCACGCCCGTGATCACCGTCACCCAGCCTTCGAGGAAGGCCAACTGGTTCTGCAGCGTGATCACGATGAACGCGCCGACCGTGGGCCCGAGGATCGTGCCCATGCCGCCGAGCAGGGTCATCAGCACCACCTCGCCGGACATCGACCAGTGCACGTCGGTCAGCGTCTCGAACTTGAACACCAGCGCCTTGGTGGCACCGGCCAGGCCCGACAGCGCGCAGGACAGCACGAACGCGAGCAGCTTGTACTTGTCCACGTCGTAGCCCAGCGACAGGGCGCGCGCTTCGTTCTCGCGGATCGCCTTGAGCACCTGGCCGAACGGCGAATGGATGGTGCGGTAGATCAGCCAAAACCCGAGTACCACGATGCCGTAGGTGAAGTAGTACATGGCGTTGTCGTTATCGAGATTGACGAGACCGAGGAAGGTCTGCCGCGGGATGCCCTGCAGGCCGTCCTCGCCGCCGGTGAAAGGCGCCTGCAGGTAGATGAAGTAAAGCATCTGCGAGAAAGCGAG
>JANNWA010000430.1:0-2005 GCA_031408275.1 Pseudomonadota bacterium | reverse complement strand
TGGTGCGCGCCGACAGCAAGGTCGTGCTCGCCCGGTCCCTGGTCGGCATGGTGGTGAGCGAAGGGGCCGCAAAGCCGGACATAACCAGCGTCGAGGCGTTCCGCAACGCATTGCTGGCGGCGAAATCGATCGCGTACTCCGACAGCGGCAGCGGCACCTACCTGTCCACCAAGCTTTTCGCCCAGATCGGCGTCGCGGACCGGACCCGGAAATCGGCACAGCCACAGGCGATGACGGATACAACCACGCCACGGCTAATTCACTACGTGATTTGACGAACGTACTATACAATAGTACATTCAGGCATGGACGCAGCCCTGTACTTTCTGTTTGGACGAGCCCGGTCGCTTGTGCTCGAGACGCTGCACGCCGCTGCGCAGATTGATGCTTCGCAGCCCCTTCATCTTCGCGAGATCGCCAGACGCACCGGTTTGTCGGCGACCGCCGTCCATTACGAAATCCGGCTTCTCGATCAACTTGGGATCGTCTCCGACATCGGTACGGAACCCAGGCCGCTCTATGTGCTTGATCGCAACCATGAGCACTTCGAATCCCTGCACGCGATGTTCTCCGCGACTCGCAAGTCGATGGGCGATCGGCTATCGGCCGGTGACAAGGCGCACTTCGCGCGAAAGCGGATTCGACAGATCGCCGACCTGAGGCGCCGGCCGGAAGAAACCTCGGCATTCATTGCGCGTGGCCGGGCGCTGAGAAAATCGGTTCGGGTCGACTGACATGCCGCGCAACCAGGTCGACGACAAAGGCGCCATCCCTGCACAAGACCTGGACAAGCTCCTGCTCGAGTCGGGGAATGCCGTGCTCGTCGGCGGCCAGGCCCTCGCCTTTTGGGTGACCTACTATGGCGTTCACGAATCCGCCCCCCCGAGGGCATTCATCACCAGTGACGTTGACCTGCTCGGAGTGCGCGATGATGCCAATCGCCTCGGGCGAGCCCTGGGCGGCACCGTAGAGCACCCCAAAGGTCTCAGCATTCTCTCGGGAATCGTCACCGCGCGAACGCAAAACGGCGACGCGTACGAAATCGACGTGCTGCGGCGCGTCTGCGGCCTTACCGAGCACCAGATCCGCAAGAACGCGAAGACGATCACGCCGAGTGCGAGCCAAGTCCCCTATCTGGTCATGGCGCCGACAGATTGCCTGGTGAGTCGCCTCGAGAACCTGCGACTTATCCACGCCAAGCAGGACGACGTCGGGCGGTGGCAGGCCAGGCTCGCCGTGCAGGTGAATCGAAAGCTGGTGGAGGAGCTCGTGGTGGCCGGCGACGAGAAGGCCGCGGTCAAAGTCGCCACCCGAGTCCTGCGCATGGCCACGCATGCCATGGGCGTGAACGCCTACAAAAAGCACGGCATCGACGTTCTCGACGCCATTCCGATGGAACGCTTCGCCGCCTCCCTCTTTTTCGAACAGCAGTGGAGGCGATCCGTGGATCGCATTCTGGAGTTCCGGAAAATCGCGTCGCAAAACGAGAAATCCAGCGGGCGGCAACCGAAATAGCACGGCGTCACCAGCATCCCCCAGGCCGAACCGCACGACGCCGAGATCGAACGCGGCGAGTCCTCAGTGGTTATCCCGCGGCGTCCCCTTGGTGATCGCAATCCGCTGATACTTCACCGCCGGCTTCAGCACCATCCCAGCCGATAGCTCATCCACCATCCCACGCTGCATTTCCTGCCACGGCGTCTGGCTGGCGGGGATGCGGTAGCCGCCCTGCTTTTCCAGCGCCTTGCGCCGTCGCGCGAGTTCGGTCTTGCTGATCAGGATGTCGGCCGTGCGCTTGCCTAGGTCGATGCGCACGCGGTCGTTGGTCTTGAGCAACGCCAGCCCACCTCCGGTAGCCGCTTCGGGCGAGGCGTTGAGGATCGAAGGCGAACCCGAGGTGCCGGACTGCCGCCCGTCGCCGATGCAGGGCAGTTCGGTGATCCCCTGCTTGATGAGCTTTCCCGGCGGCTGCATGTTCACCACTTCGGCCGAGCCGGGATATCCG
>JANNWA010000429.1:0-7100 GCA_031408275.1 Pseudomonadota bacterium | reverse complement strand
GATCCTCGTCGTGCGGCGCGACCCGCCCCCGGAGCAGGACTACCGGCCGTATTTCCGCTCGGTGGAGTTCCGCACCATCGAGGTGTCCGGCACGACGATCCACCTCGTCCTCGGCCGCGGCTTCGACTACGCCGCCTATCGCGAAGGCGTGCTGAAAATGGTGCGCGACCGCTGGTACCGGATCCCGTCGATGCTGCCGGTCGGAAGCTGCTATTTACGCGACAAGTACTTTCCCGGGGAATCGGCGAGGTGAGCTTTACGGCCTACGCGGCGCTCGCCCGGCCGCGGCAGTGGGTGAAGAACGGCTTCGTGCTCACCGGCCTGTTGTTCGGCCACGCGCTCGGCGAGCCGGATATCCTGTACGCCGCGCTGGCCGCCACCGCGGCGTTCTGCCTGATGTCGAGCGCCGTGTACGCCATGAACGACTGCTTTGACCGCGAGCGGGACCGCGCGCATCCGGACAAGCGCGCGCGGCCGGTCGCGAGCGGCGCGATCCCCGTCGGCCGGGCGGCCGCTTTCGCCGCGTTCCTCGCCGCGGCGGGCCTCGCGCTCGGCGCCTGGGCCGGGCCGCTGGTGGCCGCGCTGCTGGCCGTTTACGCGCTCCTCAACCTGGGCTACTCGCTCGGCCTGAAGCGTATCCCTGTCGTCGATGTGGCCATCATCGCCGCCGGGTTCATGCTCAGGATCCTCGCCGGGACGCTGGGTATCGGCATCGAGCCCTCGCGCTGGCTGCTCCTCTGCGGGTTGCTGGTCACGCTGTTCCTGGGATTCGCCAAGCGGCGCGCGGAACTCGGCCGGCTGGCCGAAGGCGCCGGCCGGCACCGCCCCGTGCTCGACGCCTACAGCGCATCGTTCCTGGACGGCGTGGTCCTCGCCTGCGCCGCGGGGTTGCTGATCTCCTATGGCCTGTACAGCGTGTCCGCGGACACCGTCGCCCAGCACGGCACCGACCTTGCGCTCACGCTGCCGTTCGTGCTTTTCGGCACCTTCCGCTATCTATATCGGCTGCGCCGTCTCGGCGGGGGAGGCGATCCCGCCAGCGACCTGGTCAGCGACCCGTGGATGCTCGCCGCCGCGGTCGGCTGGCTCGCGACCGTGGTGCTGCTGATCGGCTAGAATGGCCCGCAGACAAGAACCGAACGCGACCCATGCCCGACCGTCCCCAGCAGCTTGCGCACCTCGATTATCTCGGCGACGCGACCAAGTTTTCCGGGCAGATCCATGCGCTGATCCCCAAGTGCAACCTGCTGGAGAATTTTTCGCACGCCGAAGTGCGTCTGCTGTCGCACTTCATGGATGTCTACATGTGCCCCCAGGGCTCCGAGATCATCCGCGAGGGCGAGGGCGGCGACTTCATGCTGATGATCATCGAGGGCCGCGTCGAGGTCATGAAGCGCGACCGCTGGAACACCCAGCAGCTGATCGCCGTGGTCGACGCGGGCAAGACGCTGGGCGAGATGTCGATGATCGACGGCGAGGCGCGCTTCGCCACCTGCATCGCCGACCAGCCGACCATGATCGCGGTGCTCGACCGGGAAAACCTCGCGCGAATCATCGTGGAGCAGCCGATGCTCGGCGCCAAGATCCTCATGGAATTCGTGCTGATGCTGTCTCAGCGGCTGCGGGCCACCAGCTTGCGGCTGGTCGGGGTGCTGGACGAAAGGAAGCAGCACGGCACGGTATGGCCGCCGTGAGCGGCGCCCGGCCGGACCGGAAACTGTAAGGAAGGCCCCGCGCAGCACGACCAAGCGCAGACGCCACGCGACCCAGGGAACCAGAGTGCACGCCACATTGCCGCTGATACAGCAGTTCGGATTCCCCTCGCTGCGCCGCAGGCGGCTCGAAGCCCTGCAGGTGAACCTCGGCTACAAGTGCAACCAGAGCTGCCTGCACTGCCACGTCAATGCGGGCCCGACCCGCACCGAGATGATGTCGCGCGAAACCATCCTCGACGTGCTGACCTTCATCGGCGTGGCCGGCATCAAGACGCTCGACCTGACCGGCGGCGCCCCCGAACTCAACCCGCATTTCCGCGAGCTGGTCGTGCGCGCGCGCGAACTCGGCGCGCGCGTGATCGACCGGTGCAACCTCACCATCCTCGAGGAGCCCGGCCAGGAGGACCTGGCGCAGTTCCTCGCAGACCAGGGCGTGGAGGTGACCGCGTCCCTGCCCTGCTACACCGAGGAGCTGGTCGACCGGCAGCGCGGCAAGGGCGTGTACGAGCGCAGCATCGCCGCATTGCAGCGGCTGAATGCGCTGGGCTACGGCCGGCCGGGAAGCGGCCTGGCGCTCAACCTCGTCTACAACCCCCAGGGCCCGTCGCTGCCGCCGGGGCAGGCGGGGCTCGAGGCCGATTACAAGCGCGAGCTGGGCGGCAAGTTCGGCATCGTTTTCAACCAGCTGTACACGCTCGCTAACATGCCCATCCAGCGCTTCGGCAGCACGCTGGTCTCCAAGGGCCAGTTCGGCGAGTACATGGCCCTCCTCAGGGGTGCGCACCGCGACGAGAACATGGACGCGGTGATGTGCCGCTCGCTGGTTTCCGTCGACTGGACGGGCGGGGTCTACGACTGCGATTTCAACCAGATGCTCGGATTGCCGCTCGTGATCGATGGCCAGGGCCGCGGGCGGCCCGGTGGCGTCGGGCGCCCGCAGCTCTCGGACCTCATCGGCCGCGACCTGGAGGGCAACCCGATCGCGGTGCGTGACCACTGCTACGGCTGCACCGCCGGCCAGGGTTCGTCTTGCGGCGGAGCGCTGGATGGCTGACGCCGCCCGGGTAAAGGCGGACGACGCGCGGCCGGGGCGCGCCTGCCCGGTCGGTTACCGTTACGGGGCGCGGGCGTTGCGGGCCGGCCACACGATAGAGGCCGACACGCTGTATGTCGCCGGGGGGCTGTACGGCAACCGCTTCGCGCTGGAATCCCTGCTCGACCTGGTCAGTCGCGAACCCGGAGCGAAGCTGGTCTTCAACGGCGATTTCAACTGGTTCGATGTCGATGCGGGCGACTTCCGCGCGGTCAACGAGACGGTCCTCTCGCATTCGGCCACGCGCGGCAATGTCGAGACGGAACTGGCCGCGCCCGCGGAGGGCGCCGGGTGCGGGTGCGGCTATCCGGACTGGGTGGACGACGCGGACGTCGCGCGCTCGAACCGCATCCAGGAGCGCCTGCGCGCGACGGCGGCGGCGCAGCCCGCCCTGACGGCCCGGCTCGGCGCCCTGCCGATGTTTGCGCTCGCGCGAGTGGGAAAGGCCCGCGTGGCAATCGTGCACGGCGACGCGAACTCCCTCTCTGGCTGGGGCTATTCGCAGGAAGTCCTCGCAACAGACGAAGGCCGCGCCGCGGCCCGCGCTGATTTCGACGCGGCCGGGGTCGGAGTGATTGCGAGCAGCCACACCTGCCTGCCGGTCATGCTGCGCCTGGCCGCAGGTCCGGGCGAGGCGGTCCTCGCCAACAACGGGGCGGCCGGGATGCCCAACTTTCGCGGCACGCGCTACGGGTTGGTGACGCGCATCTCCGTGCGGCTCCCGGCCGGTGGCGCGTTGTACGGGGTCGCGGCCGGCGATGTACACGTGCATGCCATCCCGGTTGCATACGACACGCGGGCATGGGAGCGGCGGTTCTTCGAGCAATGGCCGGCAGGGTCGGACGCGCACCGTTCCTACTTCGCCCGCATCACCGCCGGGCCCGCGTATTTCCCCGAACAGGCCTTGCGGGCGGCGCCATGGCCCGTCCCGGCGCACGCGGGAGGACGCGTACCGTGAGAACCCAAAGGTTTCTGGTGCTGGCCGGGATCGTCCTCGCGATCGCGGCGTTTTTCGCCTTCGGCGGGCACAAATACCTGTCCTTCGAGCATGTGAAGTCCCACCAGGCCGCGATCGATGCCCGCTACGCGGCCAATCCCGCGGCCACGATGCTCGGGTTTCTCGCGATCTACGTTGCCGTGACGGGGTTGTCCCTGCCGGGGGCGGTCATCATGACCCTCGCCGCGGGCGCGATCTTCGGCCTCGTGTGGGGCACGGTCATCGTGTCTTTCGCTTCGTCCCTCGGTGCGACGCTGGCGTTCCTCGCCTCGCGCTTCCTGTTGCGCGACTGGGTGCAGGACAGGTTCGGGCGGCAGCTCTCGGCCATCAACGCGGGCGTCGCCAAGGACGGGGCCCAGTACCTGTTCACGCTGCGCCTCATTCCGGCGGTCCCGTTTTTCGTCATCAACGTCGCGATGGGCCTCACGCCGCTGCGCACCTGGACGTTCTACTGGGTAAGCCAGGCCGGCATGCTGGCCGGGACGCTGGTCTACGTGAATGCCGGGACCCAGCTCGCCCAGTTGCAGTCGTTGTCCGGCATCCTGTCGCCCGGCCTGGTCGGCGCATTCGTCCTGCTCGGCGTGTTTCCCCTTGTCGCTACCCGGGCCCTCGAGTTCGCCCGGGCGCGCAAGGTCTACGCGCGGTGGAAGAAGCCCGCGCGGTTCGACCGCAACATGGTCGTCATCGGAGCGGGCTCGGGCGGGCTGGTAGCCGCGCTCATCGCGGCGGTGGTAAAGGCCAAGGTCACCATCGTGGAAAAGCACGAGATGGGCGGCGACTGCCTGAACACGGGTTGCGTGCCTTCCAAGGCGCTGATCAAGACCGCGCGGGTGCTCGCCCAGATGAAGCGCGCCAGGGAGTACGGGCTGAAGAGCGCCACGGCCGAATTCGATTTCGCCGAAGTCATGGAGCGGGTGCAGCGCGTGGTGAAAGCCATAGAACCGCACGATTCGGCCGAACGTTTCACGCAGCTCGGCGTCGACTGCGTGATGGGCGAAGCGAAGATCGTGTCGCCGTGGGAGGTCGAGATCCGACGCGCCGACGGCACGACCAGCCGCCTCACCACGCGCTCGATCGTCATTGCCGCGGGCGCCGCGCCGTTCGTGCCGCCGATCCCCGGCCTGGACAAGGTCGGGTACCTCACCTCAGACACGCTCTGGGGGTTGCGCGCGCTGCCGGCGCGACTTGTGGTGCTGGGCGGCGGGCCGATCGGCTGCGAGCTCGCCCAGGCGTTCGCGCGCTTCGGGAGCAAGGTCACGCAGGTCGAGATGCTCCCGCGCGTCATGGTCCGCGAGGACCCGGAGGTTTCGGAACTGGTCGCGAAGAAGTTCCGGTCCGAAGGAATCGATGTGCTTACCGGGCACAAGGCCAGGGAATTCCTCGTCGAGGACGGAAGGAAAGTGCTCGTATGCGAGCACGCGGGCGCGGATGTGCGCATCGAATTCGACGCGGTGCTGGTGGCGGTGGGGCGCGCGCCGCGCACCGCCGGGTACGGCCTGGAAGAACTCGGCATCCCGCTCACCCGGGCGCGCACGGTCGAGACCAACGAGTACCTGCAGACCCTCTACCCCAACATCTACGCCTGCGGCGACGTCGCCGGCCCCTACCAGTTCACCCACACCGCCGCGCACCAGGCGTGGTATGCCTCGGTGAATTCGCTCTTCGGCATGTTCCGCAAGTTCCGCGCCGACTACTCGGTGATCCCCTGGGCGACGTTCACCGATCCGGAGGTGGCGCGCGTCGGCCTCAACGAAACCGAGGCGAAGGAACAGGGGATTGCCTGCGAAGTGTCCACCTACGGCATCGACGACCTCGACCGCGCGATCGCCGATGGCGAGGCGCACGGCTTCGTCAAGGTCCTCACCGTGCCGGGCAAGGACCGGATCCTCGGCGTGACGATCGTCGGGGACCACGCGGGCGACCTGATCGCCGAGTTCGTCAGCGCGATGCGGCACGGCCTCGGGCTCAACAAGATCCTCGGAACGATCCACATCTACCCGACGATGACCGAGGCCAACAAGTACGCCGCGGGCGTGTGGAAGAAGGCGCACGCCCCGCAGGCGCTGCTCGCCAAGGTCGAGAAGTTCCACACTTGGATGCGGGGTTGAACATGGGGCGGATCGTCACGTTGCTGATTGCGTCGTTTGCGCTGCTTGCGCCGGGCATCTCGGCCGCGCAGGCGTTTGACCACTCGCACAAGGCATGGGACACCCTCCTCCGGAAGCACGTCGTGGTGCTCGAAGGCGGCAAGGTGTCGCAGGTGCGGTATGCCGGGTTCGCAGCCGAACGCCCGGCGCTCAAGGCCTACCTCGATTCCCTTTCCAGGGTGCCGGAGGCGGAGTTCAACGGCTGGTCCCGCGAGCAGCGCATGGCGTTCCTGATCAACGCCTACAACGGGTTCACCGTCGAGAAGATCCTGATGAAATACCCTGGACTGAAATCGATTCGCGATTTCGGCACGGTGTTCGGCAATCCGTGGAAGGACAAGTTCTTCACCCTCTTCGGGCGTGAATCCTTCCTCGACCAGATCGAGCACGAGACGCTGCGCAAACCCGGCGCCTACAACGAACCCAGGATCCACTACGCGGTGAATTGCGCCTCGATCGGCTGCCCGATGCTGCGCGAAGAGGCGTATTCCGCCGACAGGCTGGAGCGCCAGCTCGAGGAGCAGGCCGTGCGTTTCCTCTCCGACCGCTCGCGCAACCGGTTTGAAGGCGGCAAGCACGAAGTATCGAAGATCTTCGACTGGTTCAAGGAGGACTTCGGGGTGCGCGAGCAGTATTTCGCGAAGTACGCGAAGCTGCTTGCCGACGCGCCCGAATCGCAGAAGGCCGTCGCCGCGGGCAAGGCGCCGATCTCTTTCCTCGATTACGACTGGACCCTGAACGACGCGAAGAAGTAGGTTCGCGGCGGGAGGGACCACGCAGGTACCACGCAGGTTCCAATTTGCGCATCTCGATCATCGTCCCCGTACTCGAAGAGGCTCAGGGCATCGAGGCCGCCCTCGGCGCGTTGCAGGGATTGCGCGGGCGCGGCCACGAAGTGATCGTGGTCGACGGCGGCAGCGTGGACCCGACCCGGCGCCTCGCAGGGCCGCTTGCCGATCGCGTGCTGGCGGCGCCCCGGGGGCGTGCCGCGCAGATGAACGCGGGGGCGCGGGCCTGCGGGGGCGATGCGTTCCTGTTCCTCCATGCCGACACCCGGTTGCCGGAGGGCGCGGACGAACTGGTTGTCGCCGCGCTCTCGCGCCGCGCGTGGGGCCGCTTCGACGTGCGCATCGATTCAAGCCATCCGG
>JANNWA010000428.1:0-5509 GCA_031408275.1 Pseudomonadota bacterium | reverse complement strand
GCGGCCGGCATCATCAAGCTCACCGGCTGGAAATTCGACGAGCCGCTGTTCGACCCCATGTGCGGCGGGGGCACGCTGCTCATCGAGGCTGCCGCCATGGCACTCAACGAGCCGCCTGGCGCGGGCCGGAACTTCGCTTTTGAAAAGCTCCTGTCGTTCGACCTCAAGTCCTGGAACCGGGTCAAGGACGGTCGTCCACCCAGGAACAAGCTGCGGCCGACGCTGTTCGGCAGCGACCTCGAGCAGCGCGCCGTGGAGAGCTCGAAGAAAAACCTGATGGCCTCGGGCTTCTTCGACCTGGTGAAGCTGCAGCGCGCCGACATCCTGAAAGTGGAGGCGCCCGCGCCGGGCGGCGTGATGGTCGCCAACCCGCCCTATGGGGAAAGGCTCGCGGACGCCGACGAGATGGCCGCCTTCTATCCCCAGCTGGGCAACGCGCTCAAGCAGCGTTTCGCCGGCTGGCGCTGCCACTTCTTTACCGCTGACCTGCGCATGGCGAAGATGATCCGATTGTCCCCGAGCCGCCGGGTACCGCTATTCAACGGGGCTTTGGACTGCCGTCTGTTCGAGTTCTTGCTGGTGGCGGGGTCGAACCGCAAGCCCTGAATCGGGACCCGTTCCCGGCCGGTCAATCGACGACCTTCCCCCGCAGCACCTTGATCTTTCCCCGCAGCACTTTGCCTTCCACTCTTTTTCTCTTCGCGCTGCGGCTGGGCTTGGTGGGCCGGCGCTTCTTGGGGACGAAAGCTGCGGCGCGTACCAGCTCGTGCAATCTTTCGAGCGCCTCGGCGCGATTCATGTCCTGGCTGCGGTGCTGCTGGGCCTTGATGACGACGATGCCGGTGCGCGTGATGCGCTGGTCGGACAATTTCAGCAGGCGCTCCTTGACGGCGTCGGGCAGCGACGAGGCGCGCACGTCAAAGCGCAGGTGGATCGCGTTGGAGACCTTGTTGACGTTCTGGCCGCCCGCGCCTTGCGCACGCACGGCGGTGATTTCGACTTCGCTCTCGGGGATGAGGATGTCGGCTTGCGACATGGTCCCTACTTGGACTTGCTCTCCAAGCCCTTTTTCAGGAGTTCGGCCACCACGGTACTGAGATCGCCTCCGCGTGCCTCTGCGAGCTTATGAAGTTTGCCCACAAGCTCCTCGTTGAGCTTGACGGCGAACGGCACGAGGCCGGCCGCGCGGTCGAGGTCGCGCTGCTCGCGCCGGCTCGGCGCGGCGGGCGCGCCCTTGCCGAACTGCCCGCTGGCGCCGGGAACGCCGGCCTGCGGCTTCAGGCGCAGGCCTTTGAGCTTCTCGAGATCGGTCTTCTTCATGCGGTCACTTCCTCTGAATTCAAAAGATTATACTTATGGAAGCCGCTCCAGGAGCGGCTTCCATGGCAACTCGGATAGCGGTTTTGTAATATCTGAAAGTGCAGGGCGGCGTCACGCGGCGCCTCCCGGCGTCAGACGATGTCCAGGTGGGCGATGCCGTCGTTGAGGTCGCGGCTCTTGGAGCCCTTGCCGTTCAGCTTGATGTTCAGGCGCACCTCGTTGGTGGAGTCGGCGAAGCGCAGCGCGTCCTCGTAGCTGATGCGGTCTTCCTCGTGCAGGTTGAACAGCGCCTGGTCGAAGGTCTGCATGCCGAGTTCCTTCGACTTTTTCATGATTTCCTTGATGCCCGTGATCTCGCCCTTGAAGATCAGGTCGGAGATCAGCGGCGAGTTGAGCAGCACCTCGACCGCTGCGGCGCGGCCCTTGCCTTCCTTCACCGGGATCAGGCGCTGCGACACCACGGCCTTGAGGTTCAGCGACAGGTCCATCAGCAGCTGGTGGCGGCGTTCCTCCGGGAAGAAGTTGATGATCCGGTCCAGCGCCTGGTTGGAGTTGTTGGCGTGCAGCGTGCCGAGGGCCAGGTGGCCGGTTTCGGCGAAGGCGATGGCGTGCTCCATGACCTCGGCCTCGCGGATCTCGCCGATCAGGATCACGTCGGGCGCCTGGCGCAGGGTGTTCTTGAGCGCCGCTTCCCATGAGTCCGTGTCCACGCCGACTTCGCGCTGCGTGATGACGCAATTGCGGTGCGGATGGACGTATTCGACGGGGTCTTCGATGGTGATGATGTGGCCGTACGAGTTCGCGTTGCGGTAGCCGATCATGGCGGCAAGCGAGGTGGACTTGCCCGAGCCCGTGCCGCCCACGAACAGGACCAGCCCGCGCTTGGTCATGATGACGTCCTTCAGCACCGGCGGCAGCTTCAGGTCGTCGAACTCGGGGATCGACGTGGTGATGGTCCGCATGATCATCCCCACTTTCTGCATCTGGATGAACGCGTTCACCCGGAAGCGCCCGATGCCGGACGGACTGATGGCGAAGTTGCACTCTTTGCTCGCTTCGAACTGCGCCGCCTGCTTGTCGTTCATGACGGCGCGGGCGAGCATCGCGGTGTGCTGGGCCGACAGCGGCTGCTGCGAGAGCGGCTGCATCTTGCCGTCGCCCTTCATCGCGGGCGGGAAACCCTCGGTGATGAACAGGTCGGACCCCTTCTTCGCGAGCATCACGCGCAGAAGGTCGTAGATGAATTTAGTTGCCTGTTCGCTTTCCATGCTTGCTCCCTAGCCTGCGAAAGTATCTTTGTTGGCCGCCTTGCCGCGCGCCTCGGCCACCGAAATCACGTTGCGCTTGACGAGGTCCGAGAGGTCCTGGTCGAGCGTCTTCATGCCGTGCTGCGAGCCGGTCTGGATCGCCGAATACATCTGCGGGATCTTGGCTTCCCGGATCAGGTTGTTGATCGCGGGCGTGCCGATCATGATCTCGTGCGCCGCGACGCGGCCCGAGCCGTCCTTGGTCTTCAGCAGCGTCTGCGAGATGATCGCCCGCAAGCTTGTCGAGATCATGGCCCGGATCATGTCCTTTTCCGCCGCCGGGAACACGTCGATGATCCGGTCGATGGTCTTGGCGGCCGAGGAGGTGTGCAGCGTGCCGAAGACCAGGTGGCCGGTTTCCGCGCCGGACAGCGCGAGGCGGATGGTCTCGAGGTCGCGCATCTCGCCCACCAGGATCACGTCCGGGTCCTCGCGCAGCGCCGAGCGCAAGGCGTTCGAAAACGAAAGGGTATGCGGCCCGACCTCGCGCTGGTTGATCAGGCACTTCTTGGATTCGTGCACGAACTCGATCGGGTCCTCGATCGTCAGGATGTGGCCTTCCTCCGACTCGTTCTTGTGGTTGACCATGGCCGCGAGCGTGGTCGACTTGCCCGAGCCCGTCGGGCCGGTCACCAGCACGACGCCGCGCGGGTAGTCCGAGATGTCCTTGAAGATCTTCGGCGCCTTGAGGTCCTCGAGCGACAGGATCTTGGAGGGGATCACCCGCATCACCGCCGCCGCGCCGCGCTGCTGCACGAACGCGTTGACGCGGAACCGCGCGAGGTTCGGGATCGCGAACGAGAAGTCGCACTCGAGGTTCTCCTCGTAGAACTTCCTCTGCCCGTCGTTCATGATGTCGTAGATCATCCCGTGCACGTCCTTGTGCTCCATCGACGGGAGGTTGATGCGCTTCACGTCGCCGTGCACGCGGATCATCGGCGGCACGCCCGAGGACAGGTGCAGGTCGGAGGCTTTGTTCTTGACTACGAAGGCGAGGAGTTCGGTCAGATCCATTACAATTCCCCCGGGGGACGGTGAGGCGAAAACTGGAGCGTTGGGCGCGCGAAACGCGGGTGGAAAATTATGGCGGCAATCAATGATAACTTGCAAGCCGTTGCAGCGCGCATCCGCGATGCGGCGCGTGCGGCCGGCCGCGATCCTTCGATGGTCCGCCTGCTCGCGGTGACCAAGACCCAGCCCCCGTCGGCCGTGGAGGCCGCGTACGCCGCCGGGCAGCGCAGTTTCGGCGAAAACTACGTCCAGGAAGCCCTCGACAAGCAGGCGGCCCTGGCCGCGAAAGGCGGCGAGCAGTCCATTGCGCAGTCTATCGAGTGGCACCTGATCGGTCCGCTCCAGAGCAACAAGACCCGCGCCGTCGCGCAGGCGTTCGACTGGGTGCAAACGATCGACCGGGAAAAAGTCGCGCGGCGGCTCTCGGATGCGCGCGCGGACGGCGCCTCGCCGCTCAACGTGCTGATTCAGGTGAATGTTTCGGGTGAATCGACAAAAAGCGGTGTCCCGCCCGCCGAAGCGGCCGCGCTCGCGCATGCAGTGGCAGGGTTGCCGCGCCTCAGGTTGCGCGGATTGATGGCCATTCCCGAACCAACCGAGGACCGGAACCTGCAGCTCGAAAGGTTTCGCACGGTGCGCGAGCTCTTCGACCGCCTGAACGCGGAGGGCCTGGCGCTCGACACCCTGTCCCTGGGAATGTCGCAGGACCTCGAATCCGCCGTGGCGGAAGGGTCCACGATGGTGCGCATCGGCACCGCCATCTTCGGCGAAAGGCCAAAAGCAAAGGAAGCCGCATGAAAATCGCGTTTCTCGGCGGCGGCAACATGGCTGCCGCGCTGGTCGGCGGCCTGCTCGCCAAAGGTTACCCGGCCAGCGACCTGTCGGTGATCGAACTCGTGGCGCAGGCGCGCGAGAACCTTGCCGCGCGCTACAAGGTGCACGTGAGCGAGGCTCCGGATGCCGCCACGTTCGCGGCCGACACCCTGGTGCTGGCGGTCAAGCCGCAGGACATGCGCAAAGCCGTCGCGCCCCTGGCGGGCAAGCTCCGGCACCAACTGGTGGTCAGCATCGCCGCGGGCATACGCCTCGAAGACCTTTGCCGCTGGCTAGACGGCCACACGCGGCTCGTGCGCGTGATGCCCAACACGCCGGCGCTGATCGGGGAAGGGATGGCGGGGTTGTTCGCGCGGCCCGAGGTCAGCGCGGAGGAGAGAAAGGGTGCCGAAAGCATCCTCGGTGCGGTCGGCAAGACCGTATGGGTCGAAGACGAGGCCCTGATCGACCCGGTGACTGCCGTGTCCGGCAGCGGGCCCGCGTATGTGTTTTATTTCATCGAGGCGCTGGAAAAGGCCGGCGTGGAGCTCGGGCTCGCGCCCGAGGCTGCGCGCGCGCTCGCGATCCAGACTTTCGTTGGTGCGGCCAAGCTCGCGGCCGAAAGCCCCGAAGCCCCCGGCGTACTGCGCGAGCGGGTCACATCGAAGGGCGGCACGACCGAGGCGGCGCTCAAGGTGTTCGCGGCTGAGGACATCGCGGGGCGGATCGGACGCGCGCTCAGGGCCGCGAGCGACCGGGGCGCCGAGCTCGGCAAACTCCTCGGCAAGGACGGCTGAGCGGATGATTGCGCAGATCCTCGAGTTCCTGATCGACACGGTGTCGGGATTTTTCGTGTTCCTGCTGCTCGCGCGGTTCCATTTCCAGTGGCTGCGGGTGTCGTTCCGCAGCCAGATCGGCGAGTTCGTCATCGTGCTCACCAACTGGATGGTGATGCCTGCGCGGCGCGTAATTCCCGGAGTCGCGGGCTTCGACCTGCCGACGCTGCTGCTGGCGTGGGTCGTGCAGGTGGCTACGCTCGCGCTCATCCAGATGCTCAA
>JANNWA010000427.1:0-5010 GCA_031408275.1 Pseudomonadota bacterium | reverse complement strand
CTCGATGCGGTTTCTCGTGGACACGGGTGCGACGCTCGTCGCGATCCCCGGCAACGAAGCCCGGCGGCTGGGGATCGACTTTGCCAAGGGGCAGAAGGCGATCGCGCAGACCGCCAACGGCCCGGCGCCGGTCTATCGCATCAAGCTCGACAGCGTGAAGGTCGGCGAGATCGAGCTGCTGAACGTCGACGCGATAGTGATGGACGGAGGCGGGCTGGCCCAGCCGCTGCTCGGCATGAGCTTCCTCAATCGGGTGGAGATGCGCCGCGACGGCGACACGATGACGCTCGTACGGCGGTTCTAAAAGCTACTTCCCTTCCACCAGCGGGACGAAGCGCACCGGCAGGACCTTCCTGACGGAGATGGTGCCGTCGGCGCCCTTTTCCACCAGCATCAGGTCCTGCGCGCCCGGGGACTCGCCCACGGGGATCGCCATCTTCCCGCCCGGCTTGAGCTGTGCAACCAGCGCCGGCGGGATCCGGGGCGCGGCCGCGCCGACCACGATGACATCGAATGGCCCCTTGTCCGCCCAGCCCAGGTTGCCGTCGCCGACCCGGACATCGATGTTGCGGTAGCCGATCGCCCCGAGGCGCTCGCGCGCGGTACGCGCGAGTGTGTCGATGATCTCCACGCTGTAGACGCGGCTCACGAGTTCGGCCAGCACCGCCGCCTGGTAGCCCGAGCCGGTGCCCACGTCGAGGGCGACATGGTGCGGTTGCGGGTCGACGAGGTCGGTCGACAGGGCAACGATGTAGGGCTGCGAGATGGTCTGCCCCGCGCCGATCGGCATGGGATGGTTGCGATACGCGAAAGGCGCGGATTCCGGCGACACCAAACGGTGGCGCTCGACCCGGCCCATCGCGTGCATGACTTGCCCGGAGAATGCCGCGCGCCCGGTCTCGGCCGCAGTCTGGCGCGCCATCTGCGCTACCTCGGCCACCATTTGGGTTCGTGCGGCGCCGAAGTCCGTCTGGGCGGGGGCCTCAGCCATGGGAAACAAGGCGCCAAGCGCAAAGCCGAGCCACTTGGCGGGACCGGCGCACGAAGTGCGGCCCTCAGGCCCGGGGAGTGTCCTGCTCACCAGCGCGCTTGTCGCGCTCAATCAAGGCATAGGCCGAGTGGTTGTGGATGGACTCGAAGTTCTCCGACTCCACCACGTACGAATCGATGCGGTCGTCGAGGTTCAGCACCGCCGCGACGTCCCGCACCATGTCCTCGACGAACTTGGGATTATCGTAGGCGCGCTCGGTGACGAACTTCTCGTCGGGGCGCTTGAGCAGGCCGTACAGTTCGCACGAGGCCTGCTTCTCGACCACCGCGACGATCTCCTCGATCCAGACGAATTCGTTGGTCGCGGCGGTCACCGTGACGTGCGAGCGCTGGTTGTGCGCGCCGTAGTCGGAGATTTCCTTCGAGCAGGGGCACAGACTCGTCACCGGAACCAGCACCTTCATGGAGAACACGGGTTTGCCCTTGCGGATCTCGCCCGCGAAGGTGACCTCGTAGTCCATGAGGCTGCGCACGCCGGAGACCGGCGCGGCCTTGTCGATGAAGTACGGGAAGGTCATCTCGATGCGGCCGTCCTGGGCCTCGAGTTTCTCGACCATCTCCTTCAGCATGACCTGGAAGGACTTGACCGTGATCTCGCGTTCATGGGCGTTGAGGATCGCCACGAAGCGGGACATGTGCGTGCCCTTGAAGTGCTGGGGCAGGCGCACGTACATGTTGAACATGGCAATGGTGTGCTGCACACCGCCGCCCTGCTCCTGGATCTTGACGGGATGGCGGATCGCCTTGATCCCGACCTTGTCGATGGCCAACCGGCGGGTGTCGGCCGAGCTTTGGACGTCGGGAATGGCTTCCGATCTGATGCGGGGGTCTCTGGTATTCATGTTCACAAGTATAACATCCGACTAGATTACTCGGATATTACCCCCTTGATCGATTTCACTATTCCGGCGCTATCCAGCCCCACGGAGGCAAGCAGCCTGGCGGGATCCCCGTGGTCGATGAATCGGTCGGGCAGGCCCAGGAGCAGCAATTTATTGGCCATTTTAAGGGAAGCGAGCACTTCGCACACCGCCCCGCCCGCCCCGCCCAGCAGGGCGTGTTCCTCGACCGTCACGAGGATTTCGTGCGTTTCGGCGAGCGACTTGATCAATGCCGCGTCGATCGGCTTTACGAACCGCATGTTGGCGACCGTCGCGTCGAGCGCCTCGCCGGCCTCGAGCGCCGGACCGAGCATGGCGCCAAAAGCCAGAATCGCGATCCTCCTCCCCGTGCGCCGGATCTCGCCCTTGCCGACAGGCAGGCCCTTGAGCGGATTGTCCAACGGCGCACCCGGCCCGCTGCCGCGCGGATAGCGCACGGCCGAGGGCCCCGGCAGGTTGAGTCCGGTGGTCAGCATCTGCCGGCATTCGTCCTCGTCGGAAGGCGCCATGACCGTCATATTCGGAATGCAGCGCAGGAAAGCGTAATCGAAGACGCCGTTGTGCGTCGCACCGTCGCCGCCCACGATCCCGCCACGGTCCAGCGCGAACACCACCGGCAGGTTCTGGATCGCCACATCGTGGATCAGCTGGTCGTAGCCGCGCTGGAGGAATGTCGAGTAGATCGCCACCACCGGCCGCAGCCCTTCGCAGGCGAGGCCCGCGGCGAAAGTCACCGCATGCTGCTCGGCGATGCCGACGTCGAAGTAACGTTCCGGGTAGCTTTCCGAGAATTTCACCATGCCCGAGCCCTCGCGCATCGCAGGCGTGATCGCGATCATGCGATTGTCGGTGGCCGCCACCTCGCACAGCCAGTCGCCGAACACCTGGCTGTAGGTGGGCTTGGCGCTTGTGGATTTCTTGATGCCCTCGGCCGGGTTGAACTTGCCCGGGCCGTGGTACAGCACCGGGTCGTCCTCCGCGAGCTTGTAGCCCTGGCCCTTGCGGGTGATGACGTGCAGGAACTGCGGGCCCTTGAGCTTCCTGATGTTGGCCAGCGTCGGCAGCAGCGCGTCGAGGTCGTGCCCGTCGATCGGCCCGATGTAGTTGAAGCCGAACTCCTCGAACAAGGTGCTCGGCGTGACCATGCCCTTGACGTGTTCTTCTGCGCGCTTGGCCAGCTCCCACATCGCGGGCAGGCGCTTCAGCACGTGCTCGCTGTAGCGCTTGGCGGTGTCGTACATGCGGCCGGACATCAGGCGCGCGAGGTAGTTGGTGAGCGCGCCGACCGGCGGCGAGATCGACATCTCGTTGTCGTTCAGCACCACCAGCAGGTCCACCTCCATGGTGCCCGCGTTGTTCATGGCCTCGAAGGCCATGCCCGCGGACATCGCGCCGTCGCCGATCACCGCGATCGCATGGCGTTTCTCGCCCTTGATCTTCGCGGCCGCGGCCATGCCGAGCGCCGCCGAGATCGAGGTCGAGGAATGCGCCGTGCCGAACGGGTCGTAAATGGACTCGTCGCGCTTGGGAAAGCCCGACAGGCCGTCGGTCTGGCGCAGGGTGGCCATGCGCTCGCGCCGGCCGGTCAGGATCTTGTGCGGGTAGGTCTGGTGCCCCACGTCCCAGACGATGCGGTCCTCGGGCGTATTGAACACGTAGTGCAGCGCCACCGACAGCTCCACCGTGCCCAGGTTCGAGGAGAGATGCCCGCCGGTCTTAGAAACCGAGTCGAGCACGTAGGCGCGCAGTTCGTCGGCGAGCTGCCCCAACGCCTTGCGCTCGAGCTTGCGCAGGTCCGCCGGGTCGTTGATGGTCTTGAGCAACTCGTACATCGCAGGATTGTAGTCCCTTGCCGCAGCCGGACCCACGGCGCGGGACGGTTCGCCCTCGAGGTGGCCCGGCAAGCCTGTCACCGCGGCCATATCAGAATTTCCTCAGCACGATGAAGTCCGCCAGCTGGGCGAGCCTCCCCGCACGGCCGCCGAAAACGGCCAGCGCAGCGTGCGCCTGAACGCGCAATTCCTCGGCGAACTCCTTTGCCCGCGCGATGCCCATGGCCGATACGTAGGTCGCCTTGCCCTGGATGGCGTCCTTGCCGGCGGTCTTGCCCAGCGTGGCGGTGCTGGCATCGCAGTCGAGCACGTCGTCCACCACCTGGAAGGCGAGACCCACGCACTTGGCGTAACGATCGAGGTTCGCCGCGCCGGCCGCGTCGAGCGGCACGCCGCAATTCGCGCCGAGGACGACCGCTGCGCGGATCAGCGCGCCGGTCTTGTGGATGTGCATGAATTCGAGTTCCGGCAGCGTCAGCGGCTTGCCGGTGGAGGCCAGGTCGATGGCCTGCCCGCCGGCCATGCCGCGCGAGCCCGACGCCACGGCCAGCGCCTTGACCATTTCGAGCTGCGCGCTGGGTGCGTCGGACAACCGGTGTTCCGACAGGAGCTGGAACGCGAGCGACTGCAGCGCGTCGCCGGCCAGCAGGGCGGTGGCCTGGTCGAACTCGACATGGACCGTGGGCTTGCCGCGACGCAGGATGTCGTCGTCCATGCACGGCATGTCGTCGTGCACGAGCGAATACGCATGGATCATCTCAACGGCCGCCCCGGCGACTTCGAGGCGCTCAGGCTGTGCCCCGGTCAGCTCTCCCGCGGCGAAACACAGCAGCGGCCGCACTCGCTTGCCGCCTTCGAGCACGGCATAGCGCATCGATTCGTGCAGGCGTCCCGGCACTGCGTTGGCGGCGGGCAGCAGGCGCGCAAGCGAAGACTCCATGCGCACCTGGACCTCACCCATCCAGGCCTGGAAATCGGAAGCGTCAGCCGCCACCGGGTTCGGGCGCTTGGGCGGCAGACAGGGATTTGAGGACTTCGCCCTCGAGCACGCGAACCTGTTGCTGCGCGGACTCGAGCCTTTCCTGGCAAAAGCGTGCGAGTTCCAGCCCCCGTTTGTGGGCCGCAAGGGACGCCTCGAGGGACAAATCGCCACTCTCCATCCGGCCCACGAGCTTCTCGAGTTCATCGAGGGCTTTTTCAAACGTGAGACCGTCGGGAATGAGTTTCGATTCGTCGGCGGAAGCCTG
>JANNWA010000426.1:0-3074 GCA_031408275.1 Pseudomonadota bacterium | reverse complement strand
GCTGGTCAGGCAGGCGGCTTCCCCGGTGCGCTGGGTCGAGGTCATCAACAGGATGGCCGCAATGGGCGTGACGCATGTGGTCGAATGCGGGCCGGGCAAGGTGCTCGCCGGGCTCACGAAGCGTATCAACGGCAACCTGCAGGGACTGGCGCTGGCCGACCGCGCCTCGCTCGAACAGGCTCTTGCCGCAGTGAGGTCGGCATGAACGCCCTGCAAGGCAAGGTTGCGCTGGTGACCGGCGCGTCGCGCGGCATCGGCCGGGCGATCGCGATGGCGCTGGCGCGGGAGTCCGCCACCGTGATCGGCACCGCGACGAGCGAGGCGGGGGCGCAGGCGATTGGCGCGGCCCTCGCCGCTGCCGGGCATGCCGGCGCGGGAAGGGTGCTCGACGTGCGCGACACGGCGCAGTGCGATGCGCTGGTCGGCTCCATAGCCAAGGAGTTCGGCGACATCGCCATCCTCGTCAACAACGCTGCGGTGGTGCGCGACAACCTCGGGCTGCGCATGAAGGACGACGAGTGGGACGAGGTGATCGAAACCAACCTGCGCTCGGTGTTCCGGCTCTCCCGTGGCGTGCTGCGCGGCATGATGAAGGCTCGCTGGGGCCGCATCATCAGCATCACTTCTGTGGTCGGCGCGGCCGGCAACCCGGGCCAGATGAACTACGCCGCCGCCAAGGCGGGGGTGGTAGGGATGTCGAAATCTCTCGCACGCGAAATTGGCAGCCGCAACATCACGGTCAACTGCGTCGCGCCGGGTTTCATCGACACCGACATGACCCGCGCGCTGTCCGAAGAGCAGCGCGCGGCATTGCTTGGCCAGATACCCCTGGCGCGCCTCGGCGCGCCGGACGACGTGGCGGCGGCGGTGGGGTTCCTTGCCTCCCCAGCGGCCGGATATATCACAGGAACCGTGCTGCATGTCAACGGCGGCATGTATATGGCGTAGTTGCGGGCAAGGATTTGTTTTCGGCTGATTCCGGCCATTTTGGTAAAATGCAACGCTTAGCTTGGCCCAACCGGGAAGGAGCAGGACATGGATAACATCGAACAACGGGTAAGAAAAATCATCGCCGAGCAACTGGGCGTGAACGAAGCCGAAATCAAGAATGAGTCCTCGTTCGTCGACGACCTCGGCGCGGACTCGCTCGACACCGTGGAACTGGTCATGGCGCTCGAGGAGGAGTTCGAGACCGAGATCCCCGACGAGGAAGCCGAGAAGATCACCACGGTCCAGCAGGCCATCAACTTCGTCCAGTCGCGCCAGAAGGCCTGAATCCGAAGCACTTCGCCCTCGGAGCCATATTGACACGCCGCAGAGTTGTCGTAACGGGGCTGGGGGTCATCAGTCCCGTTGGAAGCACGGTCCCGCAAGCCTGGGAAAACCTGGTGGCCGGCAAGTCCGGCATTGCCCGGGTCACCCGCTTTGACGCTTCGCGCCTGTCATGCCAGATCGCCGGCGAGGTGCGGGGGTTCGACGTAAGCGACTACCTGTCCGCGAAGGAAGCGCGCAGGATGGACACCTTCATCCATTATGGGATGGCGGCCGGCCTGCAAGCCTGGAAGGACTCCGGCATCGACATCGCTGCGGAAGATCCCGAGCGCGCCGGAATCAATTTCGGCTCGGGGATCGGCGGCCTGCCGATGATTGAGGCCACGCACAACGAACTCCTCAAGAACGGACCGCGGCGGATCTCCCCGTTCTTCATCCCCAGCACCATCATCAACATGATCGCTGGGAACCTCTCGATCATGCTGGGCACCAAGGGGCCGTGCCTGGCCATCGTCACCGCTTGCACGACCTCCACCCATTGCATCGGCGAAGCCGCCAAGGCGATCCGCCATGGCGAGGTCGAGGTGATGATCGCGGGCGGCGCGGAAGCGACCGTGACCGAACTGGCCATGGGGGGCTTTGCCGCGGCGCGGGCGCTTTCGACCCGCAACGATTCTCCTGCGGCCGCCAGCCGCCCGTGGGACAAGGACCGGGATGGTTTCGTCCTCGGCGAGGGCGCTGGTGCGGTGGTGCTGGAGGAGTACGAGCATGCCAAGGCGCGCGGCGCGCGCATCTACTGCGAGCTCGCCGGCTACGGCGTGAGTTCGGACGCTTTTCACATGACCGCGCCCTCCGAGGACGGCGATGGCGCGTTCCGCTGCATGCGCAACGCCCTGCGCGACGCGGGCATTAACGCCGATGCAATCGACTACATCAACGCGCACGGCACCTCCACGCCGCTGGGCGACATCGCCGAGACCATGGCGGTCAAGAAGCTCCTCGGCGACCAGGCCAGGCGCGTCGTGGTCAATTCGACCAAATCGATGACTGGGCACCTGCTCGGAGCGGCGGGTGGCATCGAGGCCGTCGCGAGCATTCTCGCGATCAGGGACCAGGTCTCGCCGCCAACCATCAACCTGGACAACCCCGATCCGCAATGCGACCTGGACTACGTGCCGAACACGGCGCGCAAGATGGCGATCCGCACCGCCCTGTCCAACTCCTTCGGCTTTGGCGGCACCAACGGTACGCTGATCTTCACCCGCCTTTGAGCGGGAGCACCCTGCGCGTTGGACTGCGCGCCTCCCCGATCCTGACATTCCTGACGCTTGGCGTATTCGGCGCTGCAGCGGCGGCACTTCTTGCGGTGCTGCCACCGGTTGCAGGGGGCGGCGCGGCGATCCTGCTTGCCGTTCTCGCGGTGTTTTCCTTGTGGGAGCGGACTTTGCTCCGCGCAAAGGGCGCTCCCCTGACCTTGGAACTGGGTCGTGACGCGGGGATTCTGGTCCGCATGCGGGGCGGCGCCGAGACGGCCGGGAGCGTCTCTGCGAGGCGCTATGTCAGCCGTTGGATGGTGGTCCTCGAACTGGTCCAGGGGGATGCAAAGCGACGCACAATCCTGGTTGCTCGGGATATGCTCGGGGAGGGTGATTTCCGGCATCTGCGGCTCTGGGCCCTCTGGGGCGCGATCCCTCCCGGTGGCGCCGGAGCAGGCCCCTGAGCCCGGGCTGCACGAACTATTTTTCAGGATGCCTGTCTGTGAACCATGAGCTTCATTTTGTTGCGGATTTCGCGCTGCCGGG
>JANNWA010000425.1:0-2873 GCA_031408275.1 Pseudomonadota bacterium | reverse complement strand
GTAGAAACCTAGCGATTCATCGCAATCCCTGCCAGAGCTTCGCCAGCCGTTTCACCGACACCGGCACTGGCGTGCGCAACTCCTGCGCGAACAACGACACCCGCAGTTCCTCCAGCAGCCAGCGGAACTGCTCGATCTCGTCGGTCATGGTTCCCTGCTTCATGCGCGCCACGGCATCGCGCTGCCAGGCTGAATGCAGCGGCGCGAACTCAGCCATCAGCCGGGCATCGCGTGAAGGATCGGCGCGCAGCTTGTCGAGGCGCAGCCCCGCGGCCTTGAGGTAGCGCGGGAAGTGCTGCAAGCGCTCGTACGGCGTCTGCGACACGAAATGCGGTGGCAGCAATCGCGCGATCTGTTGCTTCACGTCCTCGGCCGGGATGGGGAACCCCTTGGCGGCGGTGACGAGCCTCTTTTGCAGTTCGCGCTGCTCGGTGATGATCGCGGTGGCGAGGCGCATGATTTCCTGCGCGATCAGGTTGAAGCGGTTGCGGCCCTCGGTCACGCGTCCCGCGAAGTCCTTCGCCGTCATCGGCAGCGACTCGGCGAGAAATGTGCGATCCAACGCCGCCAGGATCACGTCCTCCTTCAGCGGCCCCAGCGCCGGGTCGCGTGACAGCGTCTTCTCCAGGTCGCGAATCCTCTCCTTGAAGGCGATCGACAGCAGCCGCCGCACGCCGCCGCGGTGGATCTCCTTCGCCTTCTCCGGGGAATCGAACACCTGCAGAGTCACCGCATCTTCCGCGTCCACCAGCGCCGGGTACCCGACCAGCGTGTGCCCACCGCGCCCAAGTTCCATCATTTCCTCGAGGTCGCCGAACGTCCATCCAGTAAATCGCTCGCCCTCCGGCATCGGCGCCTCGTCCTGCAGCACCGCCTCGACTTCCTCGCGCAGGGCGTTCTTCAATTCGGCGAGGTTGCGGCCGATCGCGAGCTGCCGGCCGTGCTCGTCCACCACGAGGTAGTTCATCGACAGGTGCGGCGGCGCCGAGTCGGGGCGGAAAGCGTCCAATGGCACGTCGACGTTGAGTTCCGTGCGGATATGGCGCGACAGCGCGGTGGCCAGCGCCATGTCGGCCGGCGGCACCGCTGCCACGAACCCCTCGGAAAACTCCGCGAGGCCACCTAGTTTGTGGCGCAGGCGCTGCGGAATCGACTTGGCGAGCGCGTGCACCTTTTCCTTCAAGAGGCCCGGCACCAGCCAGTCGCAGCGCGCGGCGCTCACCTGGTTCAGCAGCGCCACCGGCACGACCATCGTCACGCCGTCCCGCGTCGAGCCGGGCTCGAAGTGGTACTCAAGCTTGAATTCGTTCGCTCCGAGCCTTATGGTCGGCGGGAAGGTGCTGGTGGTGATGCCCGCGGCCTCGTGGCGCATGAGGTCTTCGCGCGACAGGTGGAGGAGTTTCGGAGACTCGCGCTCCGACTCCTTTCTCCACTTCTCGAAATCCGCACCGTTGTGGATGCCCGCCGGCACTCGGCTGTCGTAGAAAGCGTAGATCAGCTCGTCATCGACCAGGATGTCGGGGCGGCGCGACTTGTGCTCGAGGCGCTCGATCTCGTGGATCAGTTTCTGGTTGTGCGCGAAGAACGGCGCGCGGGTGTCGAACTCGCCTTCGACCAGCGCCTCCCGGATGAAGACTTCGCGCGAGCGCTCCGGATCGTAGGGCCCGTAGTGCACGCGCCGGTTCAGGTACACCGGCAGGCCGTACAGCGTGCCACGCTCCACGGCCACCACCTGCGCGCGGGCTTTCTCCCAGTGCGGGTTGTCGCGCGACTTTTTCATCAGGTGCGCGCCCAGTTCCTCCAGCCACATCGGCTCGATCGCCGCGACGCAGCGCGCATACAGGCGCGTGGTCTCGGTGAGTTCGGCCGCCATGATCCAGCGCCCGGGCTTTTTCGTGCCCGAGCCGGGATGCACCCAGAACTTGATGCCGCGCGCGCCGGTGTAGGCCGAGTCGTCGTCGCCTTTCATGCCAATGTTGCCGAGCAGCCCGGAAAGCAGCGCACGGTGGATCGCGCGGAAACCTTCGAGCTTGGTCGGATCGACGCTGGAGGCTTTCCAGTCGAGCTCCTCCACCTGCGCGCGCAGCTGGGTGTGCACCTCACGCCACTCGCGCATGCGCGCGATCGACAGGAAATGCTGCCGGCACAGCGCGGCCAGCCTGTTGTTGGTGAGCTTCTCGGCCAGCGCGTCGCCGAAGAACTTCCATAACTTCAGGTAGGCGAGGAAATCCGAGCGCTCGTCGTCGAACTTCAGTTGCGCCTGGTCGGCGGCGGATTGCTTATCCATGGGCCGGTCGCGCGGGTCCTGCACCGAGAGCGCGGCCGCGATCACCAGCACCTGCTCGAGGCACCGCTCCTGCTGCGCGGCGAACAGCATGCGCGCGATGCGCGGGTCGAGCGGCAGGCGCGCGAGCTCGCGGCCGGTGGCGGTGAGCTCGTTGTCCTCGCCCACCGCGCCCAATTCGTGCAAGAGCGCGTAGCCGTCGGCGATCGCCTTGGGTTGCGGCGGATCGACGAACGGGAACTGCGCCGGGTCGCCAAGGTTAAGCCCCTTGGCGCGCAGGATCACCGCCGCGAGCGATGACCTCAGCACCTCGGGATCGGTGAATTCCGGGCGCCCCTTGAAGTCGTCCTCGTCGTACAAGCGGATGCAGATGCCGTCGGCCACGCGCCCGCAGCGGCCGGAGCGCTGCTTGGCGGAGGCCTGCGAGATCTTCTCCACGCGCAGCTGCTCAACCTTGTTGCGGTAGCTGTAGCGTTTTACCCGCGCGTAGCCGGTGTCCACCACATAGCGGATGCCGGGCACCGTGAGCGAAGTCTCGGCCACGTTGGTGGCCATGATGATGCGCCTCGCGTTGCCGCTGGGCTTGAAC
>JANNWA010000424.1:0-10231 GCA_031408275.1 Pseudomonadota bacterium | reverse complement strand
CAGCTTCGCGATCTCGACATAAGAAGGGCACAGGAAGAACGGGTGCATCGAGCACTCGAGGCCGTGCACCATGCCGATCGCGCGGCACGCCACCTGCGCCTTGATGTCGAGGCCCGCCGCCCGGGCGACGCCGACGCGCCGCATCACTTCGCGCCAGCGCTCGGGCGCGAAATCATGCTGCAGCAGCGTGAACGACAGCGGCCGGCCGCTGGCGGTGGAAACATCGCGCAACAATTGAAATTCGCTGTCGAGTTCGTCGAAGTCCGAAATCAGCTGCATCACGCCCTTGCCGGTCTCGCCCACCGCGCGGCCGATGGCCTGCAGCTCGCGCGAAGCCGCGCCGAGGCTCGGCACCGCCTGCCCTTTGCTAGTGCGGTGCACGATGGTGCGCGAGGAGGTGAAGCCGAACGCGCCGGCGGCCACGGCTTCCTTGGCCAGTGCCGCCATCTGCGCCACGTCCGATTCGGTCGCGACTTCGCGGCCCGCGCCCCGCTCCCCCATCACGAACACGCGCAGCGCGCCGTGCGGGATCTGCGCGCCGAGGTCCATGGCGCGCGGCATCTTCGCCAGGGCATCGAGGTACTGGGGAAAGCTCTCCCAGTCCCATTGCACGCCTTCGGCCAGCACCGCCTCGGGGATGTCCTCCACCCCTTCCATCAGTTCGATCATCCACTGGCGCTGGTTCGTGTGCGCCGGGGCAAAGCCCACGCCACAGTTGCCCATGATCGCGGTGGTCACGCCGTGCCAGGACGAAGGCGTCATGTACGGGTCCCAGGTCGCCTGTCCGTCGTAGTGCGTGTGGATGTCCACCCAGCCCGGCGCGACGAGCAAGCCCGCGGCATTGATTTCGCGTTTGCCGGCGCCTACCTTGCCGACCTCCGCTACACGGCCCGCGCTGATCCCCACATCACCGGCAAATGACGCCTTGCCAGTGCCGTCGACGACGGTCCCGCCCCGAATCACCAGATCATGCATGGCCGTTTTCCTATTTGTCGATCCAGGGCGTTTCCGTCCACATCTGGCGGAAGATCGCCTCGGCAGTACGCAGTTCATCGGCGTACGCCGCGGGCCCGAGGTAACGCAGCGGGGCGAATACCTTTTCGGCCGCCGCGCGCAGCGCAGGATCGGCCGCGGCGCGCTCGATGGCGTTGACCAGCCGGTCCCGGATCGCGGGCGGCAGGCCTTTGGGCGCGGCAAGGCCGCGCAGCGAAGCCATTTCGAAGTCGTAGCCCTGCTCCTTGAAGCTCGGCCAGTCGGGCGCCATGCTCGAACGGCCCACGGTCATCTGCCCGAGGCAGCGGATCGGCGCGCCGCCCTTCTGGAACTGCAGCGCTTCGCCGACGTTGATCGCAGCAACGACGATCTGCTTGCCGATGACGGCATTGCGGGTCTCGGACGACCCCTTGAAGGGGATGTGGTTCATCTTCACACCGGCGCTTTTCTGGAATTTCAGCATCGCCAGGTGGTCGTCCGACCCCACGCCGGTGCTGCCGACCGTGACGAGGCCAGGATTCGCCTTGGCGAAGGCGGCCAGGTCCGCGAGGCTCTTGTGCGGGCTGTCGTTGTGCACGCAGAACGTGCCCGGATCGTCGACCACGTTGCCCAGCAGGTCGTACGACTGCCAGGTGTAGCCGGTCTTCCGCTCGATCGGCGTGGCGAGTACCGGCGGGGTATTGATGAATCCGATCGTGTAGCCGTCCGGCGCGGCCGCAGCCAGTGCGGAAAAGCCGATGTCGCCGCTCGCCCCGGGGCGGTTGATCACGTTGATCTTGGCGTTGTCGCCCAGGTATTTCTCGATGAACGGGATCATCACGCGCGCCGCGATGTCGGTGCCTCCGCCCGGCGCATAGGCGATGATCATGTTGATCGGCTGATCGGGCCAGGCAGCCTGCACCCCGGCCGGGAGGATTCCGGACAGCGCGCACGCGAGCGCCAGCAGTTTTCCTACGATGGCTTGTTTGATTTTCATTTTTTCCTCACTCCTCCGATAACGGATCATGCCTTTAAATGCCTTATTCCGCAGCCAAGCTCTGCGCGTGGCTGCCCAGGAGCGCCTCGAAGCGCGCAACGCAGGCCGGCCACACTTCGGGGTTCACCAGCCGCGGCGGCCGGGCGCCCTTGAGGAAGCCAGCGATCTGCTCGGCCGCGATGGCCGCCATGTTGCGGCGCGCTTCGTGGGTTACTCCGGCCGTGTGGAACGTGGCTACGACGTTATCCAGCTTCAGCAGGCCGTGCTCCAGCGCCGGCGGCTCCTTCTCCCAGACGTCCAGCCCTGCGCCGCCGAGGTGCCCGGACTGCAGCGCCGCCAGCAGCGCCTGCTCGTCGTGGATGCCGCCGCGCGCGGTGGTGATGAACATTGCGCCGCGCTTCATTCGCCCGAACGCGCGCGCGTCGAACATGCCGAGGGTCTCCTTGCCGCGCGGACAGTGCACGGATACGAAGTCCGAGCGCACGAGCACCTCGTCGAGGGTCGCCGATTGCGCGCCGCGCCGGCCGATTTCCTCCTCGGTCAGGTAAGGGTCGAAAGCCAGCACCGTCATGCCGAACGCATGCGCGAGCTGCGCGACGCGCGTGCCGATGTGCCCCAGCCCGACCAGCCCGAGGACCTTGCCGCCGATTTCGCGGCCCATCACGTCCTCGCGCAGGAAACCGCGCTCGCGCCTCAACCGCCGGTCGCATTCGGTGATGCGGCGCGACACGTCGAGCATCAGCCCGAGCGTGTGCTCGGCCACCGAAGCGGCATTCCCACCGGCCTGGTTGACCACCGCGACACCGGCCCGCGTGCAGGCCGCCACGTCGACCGTGTCGTAGCCCGCGCCACTGGACGAAACGCACAACAGGTCCGGGCAGCGCCCGAGCAGTTCCGCGCTGACGAACCAGCGGCGCGGCAGCTCGTCCTTGGCCGCCGACACATGATAGACATGCGCCTTCTCGAACGCCGCCCAGGTCGCTGCCTCCGGGCCGGTGCGCGCGCAGACGGTCAGGTCGATCTCGGCCTCGCGCGCGAGACGCTCGGCAAAGACCGGATCCAGGTTCAAGTCGAGACGAACGACGCGCTTGCGCATGCCGGTCATCCGTGCGCCGCGACGCTGTCCCGGGGCGCCTGCGCGCGATCGTCCTTGGTGTAGTCGCGGTTCACCGTGGCGATGCGCAGCCGGTAGTCCGCGATAATGCCGCCGCGGCCTTTGGCCTGCGCCTGCCGGTGCAGCTGGACGTTCCGCCACGCCTGCACCGAAGCCTCGTCGCGCCAGAACTGCAGCGAAACGTATTTGCCCGGCGTGGTGATGCTCTCGAATCTTTCCAGGGAAATAAACCCCTCTGCCTTCTCCAACTCAGGCTTCAACTGCGCGACGAGGTCGAAGTAGTCGGGCATGCGCCCCTCGGCGGGCGTGAATTCGAATATCACCGCGATCATGGCTGGTTCGGCTCCGCAAGAATGGTGCCGCGAGTATAAGTCAGTCGCGCTTGCGGCTCAGGATCTCCACCGGAACGACACGCGCCTCAGCGACGCCGCGCGCCGAATTCTTCATTGCGATGGGCGCCTTGTCGCCATGGATCAGCTGCACCGCGCGATGCGGCGGCTTGCCGCCGGCCTCCACGATCGCCCGGCTGCGCGCGCCGTAGGCCTTGACCGCTTCGGCCGTCTCGCCGAACTGCACGACCTCGAAGCCTGCCGCCTCGAGACCGCTCCGGGTTTCTTCCGGTGTCGCCAGGAAACTGGTTTCCGCAGTTTCC
The DNA here is from genome assembly GCA_031408275.1 of Pseudomonadota bacterium. GTDB lineage: Bacteria > Pseudomonadota > Gammaproteobacteria > Burkholderiales > SG8-39 > SZAS-79. The sequence goes on along the minus strand of JANNWA010000424.1, from coordinate 6,496 downwards.
GCCCACGGCGACGGATACTCCATCGGCGCGCCCGGCCCTTTGGCCAGCTCGGACAGCATCAGCCAGCCGCCCGGTTTCAGCACCCGGTGGATCTCGCGGTACAGCGCTGGCTTGTCGGCGATGTTCATGGACACATTCATCGAGTAGGCGCCGTCGAACGCGCCGTCGGCGAAAGGCATGGCGAGCGCGTTGCCCAGTTCGAACCGGACCCGGGAGTCCATTCCCATCAGCCGCGTCAGGTGGCGGGCGACCTCGCAGAACTCCGCCGTCAGGTCTATCCCCGTGACCCCGCAGCCGAACCGGTGCGCCATGTAGCGTGCCGGCCCGCCGATCCCGCTGCCGACGTCGAGCAGGTGCGCGCCGGGCGCCACCTCGAGCATCGCCGCGATTTCCTCGGTCGCCTCCAGGCCCCGGCCGTGGAAATGATCGTAGGGCGCGAGCGCGTCGATCGTTGGACTTGCAGGGTCGATGCCGTCATCCGCCAGGGCGGCCTCCAGCCTCTGCAGCAGGTCGCCGCGCGTGTAATGGTCGGCAATGCCTTGATCGATACCAGTGCGCTCTGTGCTCATACCCTACTGAATCACCTCATCCGCCCTCGCCAGTACCGCCGGCGGGACGGCGATTCCCAGCTGCCTGGCGGTCTGCATGTTGACCACCAGCCGGAACTCCCGTGGCTGCTCCATCGCCATCTCTGCCGGATTGCCGCCCTTGAGGATACGCCCCGTGTAGCGGCCGGCACGCCGGAAAATGTCCGGGAAGTCGGGGCCATAGCTCATCAAGCCACCCTTGCGCGCGCCGTACTCGAGCTCGAACATAGACGGCAGCCGGTGGCGCAGCGCCGCCTCGGCGTATTCCTGCTCGAGGTTGTTGCGCGTGGAGAGCAGCGTCGTGACGACGGCCTGCACCCCCGATGCGGTGAGCTTGCGGAACGCCGCGTCGAGCATTTCGGGCCGATCGACGTGCACCGTCACCAGCGTCAGGCCGAGCTGCCTGGCCCCATTCTCGGCTAGGTCGATCTCCTGCGTACACGCGGCGCGCATGGCTTCGTCGATCACCACCCCGACGCGCTTCAGAGCGGGCACCATGTCCATCAGCAATTGCATGCGCTTGACTGTCAGCGCGTCATTCAGTGTCGTGACGCCGGTCACGCGCGTGCCGGGCCGGGCCAGCGACTTCACGAATTCCAGCGCGACGGGGTCCGCAATCGTCGCGACAACAATGGGCGTCTTCCTGTCTGCGCTCCAGGCCGCAGCGGCCATCGGTGTGGCGGGCGCGAAAAACACATCGATCCCTCCCGCCGCCAATTCACGCGCGATGGGTTTGAAGCGTGCGGCATCGTTGGACGCCGAGCGGCGCACCAGTTCGAGATTCTTTCCCTGCACGTAACCCTCTTCGCGCAGTCCTTCGACAAAGCCCTTGAGCGTCATCTCGTAGTACGCCCCGCTGTCCTGCCAGCTCAGGTAGCCCACGCGCGCCACGCGCTCCTGGGCAACGGCCGCGCCCCACACCAGAGTCAAGAATACGACGGCGAGCAGCTTGTTCATCGATGCGCTCCTTTTCTGGCGAGCTTGCGGACCCACGCTCTACTCCGGATTTATCCCGGCTTCGCGGAAGCCGCGCGCCCAGGCGTCGAGCTGGCGCTTGATGAAAGCGTCGAGCTCGGCTGGCGTCGAGCCGCCAAGCGCGAAGCCATGGCGGTCGATCTGCTCGCGGATCTGGGGACGTGCAATGATGGCGTTCAACTCTTTGGAGAGCCGCTGGACGATGTCGGCCGGCAGCTTCGCGGGCCCCCAAAGGCCGGCGAAGAACTCGACGCTGATGGGCGGCATCCCGGCTTCGATGGTGGTGGGGACGTCCGGCAGCAATGGCCAGCGCTGCGGCAGCGTGGTCGCGAGCACCTTCAGGCGCCCGTCCTTGATATGCGCGAGGCTGCTCGTCGGCGAGGCGAAGACGGCGTGAACGTTTCCGCCGAGGACATCGGCCACCGAGGGCACTTCGCCCTTATACGGCACGCGCAGCATGTCGACTTTCTCGGTCTTCACGATCTGCGCGTAGGCAAGCTGGCTCGAACCGCTGTAGGTGGCGAAGTTGACCTTCCCCGGATTGGCGCGGGCGTACTGCACGAATTCCTTGAAGGTGTTCACCTTGAGGCTCGGCGTGACGACCAGCAGGAAGGTGTAGCGGCCGACGAGCGAGATCGGCGTGAACGCGGTGAGCGGGTCGTACGGCGGCGTCTTCTGCAGGAGCGGCACCTGCAGCATCGCGGTGTTGGTTGCGATGAAGAGCGTATGTCCGTCCGGCGGCGCCTGAATGACCGACGCGGCGGCGATGGCGCCGTCCGCGCCGAGGCGGTTCTCCACCACGAAGGGCTGTCCCAGGGACTCGGTCAGCGCCTGGGCGAGCACCCGTGCGACAAGGTCGGTCGAGCCGCCCGCGGGGAAGTGGATCACCAAGCGCACGGGCCTCGTCGGCCAGGCCTGCGCTTTCAGAGGCAACGGCCCTGCGCCGGCGCCGAGTGCGAGAATTCCGAGTAGAGCGTCACGCCTGTTCATTCCGATCCCCTTCGGTAGCCACGACTATGTGTAAGCACCGGGATCGGAGGGCGGAGCGCCCGGACAACCCAAGTCTGGGGCCAGTCTACTCCCCGCGGAGCCTTGATTTATACTGATTCCGTCGCCAATCCTGTCACCGTCACCATAGGGGATACGCATGAGAACCATGATCGTCTTTGTCGTATTACTTTTCACCACAGGCATCGTATCTGCTCAGGAACGCCTGATTGTAGACATCGCCTACGTGCAGGACGCCGCCAAGCGCAGCGCGATCCTGTGGGACGTGAGGAGCGCGGACGAATTCAAGAAGGGACATCTCCCCGGCGCCGTCAATATCGGCGACATCGCTCGCGTGCTCCGCGACGACAATACCGAGGACTTCCTCTCAACCGACAAGATCGAGAAAATCCTGGGCGCCGCTGGAATCGATCCGGCGCGCGAAATAATCACCTACGGCGGCCGCGGGACCTGGAACCCGTATTTCGGCCAGTTCACCGTGCAACACTTCGGGGGGCGGCAGGCGCGCGTCTATCACGACGGTATCGACGGCTGGGTCGCTGCCGGGCATCCGATCTCGCGGGACGACGTGAAGATCGCGCCCGTCGCACTCAAGCTGCAGGTAAATCCCGCCGTCAGTGTGTCCACGCGCGAAGTAGTGGCGCGCCTGAACCAATCCAGCACGCAGATCATAGATGCGCGCACGCCGAAGGAATTTGCCGGCGAGGATATCCGCGCCATTCGCGGCGGACATATTCCCGGCGCAGTCAACATCCCGTACGAGCAGAACTGGGTCGATCCGGCCACGCTGCAAAAACTCGCGCGACGCGAGGTGCGCGACTCCTCAGGCATGTCACTGAAGCCTGTGGAGCAGTTGAAGGCGCTTTACTCCAGGCTGGACCCGGAAAAGGAAACCATCGTCTATTGCCAGAGCGGCGCGCGCGCGTCCGAGACCGCAGGCGTGCTCCAGCAACTCGGTTTCAAGAACGTCAGAGTGTACGACGCCTCCTGGCTCGGCTACGGCAACACGCTGGACGCGCCGGCCAACAATGTCACCTTCTTCAACGTCGGCCTGTTGAACGGCAGGATCGCTTCGATGCAAGGCCGCATCGATCACCTCGAACGTGAACTCGCCGAGACCAAGGCGGGCAAGAAATAGAGGCAGCGCTTCGGCGGGATCTATGGGGAGTTGCTCGCCAAGCGCAGCTATCGGCCAACACCTGCCCTTCGCGGCCGTCCTCCAATTCTCCTAAAAGCAGACGCTCACAGACTGCCAAATCCTATTCGATCACACTGTCGGCGCGTACAAGCACGGACTGCGGGATCTTGATGCCGAGCTCCTTCGCCGTTTTCAGGTTGACGACCAGCTCGAAGATCGTCGGAAACTCGACGGGCATCGTCGCCGGGTCGGCGCCTTTTGCGACCCGGTCAATGTAGCTGGCGGCACGGCGCCACGCCTCGCGCAGGTTCGGACCATAGCTGACGAGGCCACCCGCATAGGCATAGTTGTCCCAACCGGACACTACGGGCAGTTTGTGCTGCAGAGCGAACGCCACGATGCGCGGAGCCCCCGAGAGCGTGATCGGGTCGGGAAACAGTACCAACCCATTGACCTTTTCCGCTTTTGCCGCGAGCAAGCCCGTTTCCAGATCCTCCGGTTTATTTAACGGAAAGTAAGCAATGCTGATGCCGAGCCGCTTGGCTGCGGCTACCGAGACTTCGCGCTCCAGGGCCACGCCAGGATGCGCGGCCATCGCAAACACGGCCAGGCGCTTGATGGAGGGCACGATTTCCTTGAGGATCTCAATGCGCTTACCCACCAGATCGTGCTGAAGGAGTTGCACGCCGGTGACGTTTCCACCCGGGCGGGCCATGCTCTTGACCACCCCGGCCTCCACCATGTCGCCGCTGAAGACGCCGACGATCGGGATGGTTTTCGTCAAAGACGCCAGCGCGGGGAGCCCGCCGTGCATGGCGAACAGGATGTCGGGCTTCTGGGCAATCGCTTCCGCAGCTAACTGGCGGGTGCTTTCCCTAGAGAACACCCCGTACGTGATGGGGAGGGTGAGGTTGCGCCCCTCGACATATCCAAGAGCCTTCAACTCCTCGCGAAAAGTCGCGAGAGCCCGCGCGACAGAATTTTCAGAGTTGCCAGTCAGCGCCGCCACTCGAAGTACACGCGTCTGACCGTGGGCCAGATTAAGCAAGCCGCCCGGCGAGATAACCAAGGTAGCAAGAAGTCCGCGAATCGCTTCACGTCTGTTCATTCGATCCCCTTACGGTAGCTACAACAAAGCATAAGCACCGGGATCGGAGGGTGAAATACCTGCTAACCCAAGTCTGCGGTCAGTCTACTCTCTGGCAGGCAGGTTTCGGCCAGGAGCGGGCATTCGCGGCTGCCCTCCGATTCGCCCGAAAGCTGCATTCGCGGGTGACCGGAAGCTAATTGATCACCTCGTCTACGCGAAGCATGAGCTCGTTCGGGATCCTGATGTCCAGGGCCGTCGCGGTCTTCCGGTTGATGACGAATTCGTACCTCGCAGGCAATTCCACCGGCAGGTCGCCAGGCCGGGCCCCGCGAAGTATCCGGTCGATTTGCCTTGCCGCCTGCGCATTCATTTCGGAAACCAGCGGGCCGTAGGAAAACAGTCCCCCCGCCTCCACAAATCCCCGCCAGTCGAAAAAGCCCGGGATGCGATTGGCGTTGGCGAAATCCACGATCCGCTGTCTTGCGAAAACGGTCGGGGGCGTCGCATACGTGATCAATGCCTGGGCCTGCCAGGCCTTGATGTCCTTGAAGGCCTGCTCGAAGTCCTCCGGATTCGTCACCAGGAACGATTTCATTTCAAGTCCCATGCGCTTCGCCGTGGATTCGATCTGCGGGAAGAGCCCATCGAACGTTTTGCCGTTGACCGCACGAACGGCCGTCGGCAGCCGGAAGTGCGCGACTCGATTGGCGCGCGGGGCGACCTGCCTGACGAACTCCAACTGCTTCACGTAGGCGGAGTTCCATGCGACGCCCGTCACGTTTCCGCCCGGACGGGCAAGGGTCTCGACCAGCCCCTGCTCGACAGGGTAGGCGGCCGCGAAAAATACCACAGGGATCGTCTTGGTGGCCCGTGCCGCTTCTACCGCCGCGTCCGGACCGCCGGCATAGATGACATCGACTTTCTTGCGGACAAGGTCCGCCGCGAGTCCGGGCAGTCGGTCTGCCTGTGCTTCGGCACTCGCGTATTCAATGCGAACGGTCTTTCCGTCAACCCAGCCCAGTTTCGCGAGGGTCTGCGTCCACTCGTCCCGCATGGGGTTGCGAAACAGGGAGAGGAGGCCGATGGTTTTGGCAGGCGCCTGCGCAGCGGCGAGCCTCGGGCCGAACGCGCCCAGCGCCATGAGCGTCAGCATCGAGTCCCGCCTGTTCATCCGATCCCCTTCGGTTGCTACGACAAAGCGTAAGCACCGGGATCGGAGGGCGAAATGCCAACTGACCCAAGTCTGAGGTCAGTCTAACCTTGAATGACTGCTTTCCGGAAAGCTGACCGGCTGCTGTGGATCGGAAGCAGCCGGTCCATTTTGGTTGTGGCGTTGCAGCAATGCCATCTGCGGGACTGGCGAATTCAACCCTCACTCAGGGGATCGGATACGGCTGATCGTCCGGCGTGTTCAGCGCGAGGTTGCGGTAGTGCTCGCGCCAGGCCTCCGGCGGATAGCTCGCGGGATCGCGCGGGGCCAGGTAGTCCACGATCTCGAAATGGTTGACCTTGTAGGCGAGCACCGCGTCATCGATCCGCGCGGTGCCGCGGATGTGCGACATGATCGAACGGCACAGCAGGGAATACGCCCAGGGCGCGGAACCGATGCCGTCGAGGCCCACGCAGGGGAAATACAGGTTCGGGGCATCGAGGTTGCGAAAAATGCATCCGCAGCGCGCCCCCAGGGCTTCGAGGGTG
>JANNWA010000423.1:0-1915 GCA_031408275.1 Pseudomonadota bacterium | reverse complement strand
CGCCGGGTTGCGCTGCTGGCCGGCCTGGGCGTCGACAGCCTTGACCGCGTCTACGAAGAAAAGCTGCGCCTGTCGCCGGGCGCGGAGTCCCTCGTCCAGAGGGCGCAGGCGCTCGGCATCAAGACACTGTTGGTGTCCGGGGGCTTCACCTACTTCACGGAGCGGCTGAAGAAACGCCTCGCGCTCGACTACACGCTTTCAAATGTGCTCGACATCGAGGACGGCAAGCTCACCGGTCGCGTGGCCGGCGCCATTGTCGACGCACAGGCCAAGGCCGCGCGACTCGAGGAGCTCACCCGCGCGCTGGGGCTCAGGCGGGACCAGACGCTCGCCATCGGCGACGGCGCCAACGACCTCGCGATGATGGCGGCCGCCGGCGTCTCGGTCGCCTGGCGCGCCAAGCCCGTAGTGCGCGCCAAGGCCACGCACGCGCTCAACCACTCCGCGCTCGACGCAGTGCTCAATCTCTTTGAATAGCCCGCAGGCTTCCCCCCCGCTGCGGGAGGCGCTGATGCTGGCGCTGCTGCTCTCGGCGGTCACCGGGCTGAGCCAGTTCTACCGCGTCTCCAACAGCGTGATCGGGCCGGAAGTGGCCGCCGAACTGGGCCTCAGCGCGCAGGAAGTCGGGCTTGCCGGCGGCGCGTTCTTCCTCGCGCTGCTGGTGGCGCAGATCCCGGTCGGCATGGCCTTCGACCGCTGGGGCGCGCGCGCCACGTTGTCGGCGGTCAGCGGCCTCGCCGTGCTTGGCGCCCTGCTGATCGCGCGCGCCGCCGACGCGAACGAGCTCATTGCGGCGCGGTTCCTGGTAGGGATCGGCTGCTCGGCGAGTTTCATGTCGGCCGTGTTCCTGTGTTCGCGCTGGTTCGGCGTGCAGCGCTTCACGCTCGTTCTGTCGTGGGTGTTCGCCGCCAGCAACGTCGGCACGCTTGGGGCGGCCACGCCGCTGGCTTGGGCAAGTGCGACGATCGGCTGGCGCCACGCCTTCGATGCGCTGGCCGCTGTCACCGCCCTGATCGCGCTGGCCTTCTGGTGGCTGGTCCGCGACGACCCGCCCGGGGCCGCAGTTCCCGAACGGCACAGGGAAAGTCTCGCGGAAATCTGGCGGGGTCTGCTGGAGGTCTGGCGCACCCCCGGCCTCGGCCCGGTGTTCGCGATGCACACCTTCACTTATGCCTGCATGATCACAGTGATGGGCGTCTGGGCCGGGCCCTACCTGCACGACGTCCACAATCTCGACGCCGTGGCGCGCGGCAACGTCCTCTTCGCCATGGGCCTCGCCTCGATCGCGGGGCCGCTCTGCTTCGGACCTCTGGACCGCGTGTTCGTCACGCGCAAGAAGATCGTCATCGCGGGCGCCCTGTCCTGCATCGCGCTGTTCGCCGCCCTGGCCACGCTGTCCCGCCCGCCGCTGGCGCTCGCGACGGCCCTGCTCGTAGCACTGCCGCTGCTGTCGTCCTACGCGATCGTAACCGTATCGCAGGGCCGCGCGCTGTTCCCCGAGCGTCTCGCGGGCCGCGGCGTGACCACCGTCAACATGGCGCAGGTGCTCGGCGCCGCCGTCCTGCCTGCGCTCGCCGGTTTCATCGTGGGATCGTTCGCCGGCCCGGGGGACGGGCCCGCTGCGCCGGCGCCGGAGGCCGCCTACCGCGCGGTGTTCGGCATGCTGGCGGCGGGCAGCTGCATCGGCCTCGCGTTCTACCTGCGCTCGAAGGACGGCCGGCCGAAGGCCTGACTCAGGAATTAAATGATCCGGTATCGGTACACCAACTGACAGGAAACCTGCTCCTGTATTAGACTTAATTAATCAAAAGTATTGAATTTTACCTAATCCCGCTCGAACAGCGCGATCGACTCCACATGCGCGGTGTGCGGGAACATGTTCACCACGCCCGCCGACACCAGCCTGAACCCGCGC
>JANNWA010000422.1:0-4274 GCA_031408275.1 Pseudomonadota bacterium | reverse complement strand
GGCGAAGGTCGGCACATCGGCGATGGAGGCATTGCGCTCGCGCGCGGGTATCCCGATCGGGCGAAGTTTTCCCGCACCGATGTTCGAAAGCGAGTTCGCCACAGGCACGAACATCATCGAGATCTGGCCGCCCAGCAGGTCGTTCATCGCCGGTCCCACGCCTTTGTACGGCACATGGACCATCCTGATCCCGAAATGCTGGTTCAGGAACTCGCCCGCGAGGTGCGCCTGCGAGCCGTTTGCAGGGGAGCCGAAAGTCAGCGCGCCCGGCTGGGTGCGCGCCAGGCCCGCGAGTTCCGCAAGGTTTTTCGCCGGCACGCCCGGGTGCACGACGAGCACGTTGTCGATGTTCGCCACGCGCGCGATCAGCGTGAAATCCTTGAGCGGGTCGTAGGCGAGCTTGGGGAAGATGTGGGGGTTGACGGCCAGGGTGTTGGTCGGGGCCACCAGCAGCGAGTAGCCGTCGGCGGGCGCGGCCTTGAGCTGCTCCATGGACAGGGCGCCGGAGGCGCCGGGTTTCGCCTCGACGATCACCGGTTGCTTCCAGGCTGTTTGCAGCTTTTCGCCGATGGCGCGCGCCATCAGGTCGGTGGGGCCGCCGCCCGGGAATCCCGTGACCAGCCGCACGGGCTTGGAAGGATAGGGCTGCGCGGAAGCGTCCGGCAAGGCGGCTGCGCCGAGGAACAGAACGCAGACGGCGGCAATGAATGTCTTGTGGTTGTGCATCGTGGTCTTCCTCTTGGCGGCCGTGCCGCCGGACAGGGTTACTTGAGCCAGTCGAGTCCGCTGCTTTTTGCCGAGAAGCTGCCTGCCTCGACCTCGAAAGTCTTGAACGGCGCGCGGGCGAACCGGTCGCGCTCCTCGAAAGGCACCGTGGCGTCGATGCCAACCTTGGCGCGGATGCCGTTGTTGCTCTTCCTCACGTACTCGTGCGTGCGCGCGCCCGGCACGATGAAGAGGTCCTTCGACGCCTCCATGCGCATTGCCAAGGCGTACTCGACGTCGTTTGGGTCCTGGATGTCGATGTCGTCATCGACCGCAATGATGAGGTCGAGGTCCTTCAGCGTGCCGAACGCGGCGAGGATCGCGTTGCGCTGCAGGCCTTCCTGCTGCGCGTTGGTTTTCTTCACGCTGATCACCGCATGGAAGCGGTGCAGCCCGCCGGCGGTCATCTCGACGTCCTGCACGATCGGGGTGGCGGCCTTGAGCGCCTTGAGCAGGCTGGCTTCCATCACGTACTTGCGCAGCATGATGGTCTCGCGGCCGACGCCGTTGATCGCGAAGTACACCGGGTCGTCGCGGTGGCACAGCGCCGTGATCTCGAAGATCGGCGCGTCACCCTCGGGCGACAGGTAGCCGACGAACTCGCCGAACGGGCCTTCCCGCACGGTCTCGTCGGGCAGCAGCACGCCTTCGAGCACGATTTCGGTCTCGGCCGGATAGTGGATGTCCTGCGTAAGCCCCTTGACCACCGGGATCGGCTCGCCGCGCAGCGCGCCCGCAATCGCGAGCTCATCGGCGGATTCCGGCATCTGCGCGCCCATGGTCGCGGCCGTGTAGTGCACCGCGAGGTCGGTCCCGATGCACACCGCGATCGGCAGCGGCTTGCCCATCTTCTGTGCGCGCTCATACGCCGCGCGCAGGTGGCGGCCGAAATCGAGCTTGATGGCGGTGCGCTGCGGGCCGATGACCTGCAGTCGATGGTAGGAGGCGTTGTAGACGCCGGTTTCCGGGTCCTGCACCACGACGATGCCGGCGGTGATGAAGCGGCCGCTGTCGCCCTCGGTGTGCCGCAGCACCGGCAGAATCTTGCCGAGGTCGAAGGTGCGGTGCACGTTTTCGTGGACCGGCGCCTTTTCCACGCGCACGGGCGGCACCGGGTTGCCGAGGGCGCGGGCGACGAACTCGCGGATGCCGCGATAGTCCGAACCGAACGCGGCCTCGCAATTGTCCTTGCACGAAAGCATGTTGCCGAGCACCGGCATGGCGTGCCCTTTTACCTTCGGAAACAGCAGCGCCGGCCCGCCGTCGAGCTTCTTCATCATGCCGGCGATCTGGTACTCCGTGTCCGCTTCATGCGCATAGGTGCTGACGCGGCCGGCCGACTGCATCCGACGCAGGGCGGAACGAAAGCTCGTATCGATGACTACCTGGGTGCTGGCGTCCATGGGTTTCCTGTGCCGTCCTATTGTTCGACCTTGATGCCCGTCTGCTTTACGAAGGTACCCCACTTCTGCTGTTCGGACTGCACCAGGGCGCGAAACTGTTCCGGCGTGTCGCCGACGGGAGTGGCGCCAATGTCCTCCATGCGTTTGCGCAGAGCCGGATCCTTGAATCCCTGCTGCACCGCCACGGAAATGCGGTTCACGATCTCGGCCGGCGTGCCGGACGGGGCGAAGAGGCCGTTCCAGGAATCGACTGCGTAGCCGGGAACGCCAGCTTCGGCGATGGTCGGCACTTCCGGCGACTGGGGAAAGCGCTTGCTGCTGGTGATCCCGAGCGCGCGCAGCTTGCCGGCGCGAATCTGGGGCAGGGCATCCGAGTAATTGGCGAAAGTGAGCTGGGTATCGCCCGCCACCGCGGCGGCCGTGGCCGGGGCGCCGCCCTTGTAGGGCACGTAAACGATGTCCACGCCCGCCATGTACTTGAAGATCTCGCCGCTGAACTGGGTCAGGCCGCCGGCGCCCGCGAAGTTGAGCTTGCCGGGCTGGGCCTTGGCGAGGGCAATGAGCTCCTTCACGTTCTGCGCGGGCAGGGCAGGGTGCGCCATGAGCACCAGCGGGTTGGTGTTGATCAGGGTGATGGGGGCGAAGTCCTTCAGGCCGTCGTAGCCGAGCTTCTGGATGAACTGGTTGAGGGTCTGCGGCGCAGCCGATCCCATCAGCAAGGTGTACCCGTCGGGTGCGCTCCTGGCCACGAACTCGGTGGCCAGCGCCCCGCCGTTGCCGACCTTGTTTTCCACCACTACGGGCTGGCCGAGCGCCTCCTGGATCTTGGGGGCCGCGAGGCGCGTCACCGTGTCGGTGATGCCGCCGGGCGGGTAGGGCACGACGATGCGCACGGGGCGGGCGGGCCACGTGCCGCTCTGGGCGAAGGCGGCGCCGGCCAGCGCCAGCAGAGCGAGGGTGCAGAAAATGCGTTTCATCCCGGGGTCCGTCCTGAGGTGCGAAAAGCCTTGTTGACAAAGCTATCTTGGAAAAGTAAAAGTAGCATCAAAGGAGCCGCCATGACAAGGGTAAGACGCAAGGCCGCAGTGCCCAGGACCGCCGCGCCGCACACTGTTTCGCGCCCGGAGTTGCTGGTGCACGGTTCCGATGCGGAGTTCCGCAATTTGGTGCACGACCTGCTGACCTTTTCGTACCACATGGAAACCTGCCGCGACCGCTTCGGCGCGATCGTCGGGCTCACCGGCCTGCAGTACGAGATCCTCATGGCGGTGCGGCGCTACCAGGCCGAGGACGGCGGGATCAGCGTCGGGCAGGTGGCCGCCCGGCTGCGGCGCTCGGGCGCCTTCATCACCATCGAGACCAACAAGCTGGTCGCGAAGGGCATCCTCGAAAAGCTCGACGATGCGCTCGATCGCCGCAAGGTCCTGCTGCGCGTGTCGCTGCTCGGGCGCGACCTCGGGCGCCTGCTCGCGCCCGTGCAGCAGCAGGTCAACGACGTGCTGTTCGAGTGCCTCGATCGCAAGGGCTTCGAGCGGTTGCGCGCACTGGCTTCCGAGCTCGTCGGCTGCGGCGACCGCGCCACGGCCCTGATCGATTACCTCGCTTCCAACCCCCAGGCCGGCGCTGGCAGCCGCGCCGCCTGACCCAAGGAGAAACACCCATGACCATGCCCCCCAAGCAGCACCTCGAATTCGTCGGCGTCGACCTGAAGAACGGCTGGGAAACCCCGCCCGGTTACCCCGCGAGCTTCACGCAGAAGATCCTCGCCAGCGACATCGACGAGACCAGCAAGCGCGGCAGCCGCACGCGCCTGCTCAAGCTGGAGCCGGGTGCGTTCTCCACGGCGCCTTTCGTGCACGACCACTGGGAGGAGGTGTTCCTGGTGCAGGGCGACCTGATTTTCGGCAACGACGACAAGGGCCAGGGCGGGCAGTCGTCCTCGGCATTCACCTATGCCTGCCGCCCGCCTGGCGTGTACCACGGCCCGTTCGCCTCGAAGAACGGTTGCCTTCTGTACGAGATCCACTACTACGAAACTTCGGGCATCAAATAGGGAACCATCATGCTGAAGACCGGCAAGGAACACCTCGAACAGTTGCGCGACGG
>JANNWA010000421.1:0-3731 GCA_031408275.1 Pseudomonadota bacterium | reverse complement strand
TCGCGCGCAGGCTGGGCGCGCTCCTCTTTTTCGGTCTGGTGCACCTGCTGTTCGTCTGGAACGGGGACATACTCGTCGAATATGCGCTGGCCGGATTTCTCGTACTGCCGTTTCTGCGTGCGCCGGTCTGGGCGCTTGGCGCCGGATGCGCGGGCATGCTGGCCCTCTATGCGGCGATGCCGGCATTGCAGCTTTCGATCCCCCCCTTGCCGGGCGTGGAAATCCTGCAGCGGCACGTGCCTGAAGCGAACCGCGTCTACGCGAACGGCGGCTTCGCCGATATCTGGCGTTTCAGCCTGGGCGAGCTGCGCCTGCTCCTTCCCCTGCACCTATACATATTTCCACGCACCATTGCGCTTTTCCTGCTCGGCGTCCTCGCATGGCGAACGGGACTGCTGCGGCGTTTGGCCTCGTACAAGTGGGAATTCGCCGTGGCAGCCTTTCTCGGCCTCACCATCGGCGCCGCCGGTAGTTCAGGAACGGGCCCGGGTTCGGGTCTTGCGATCCTCGCCCTCGCGACGGGCTACGGCGCCGCCGTGCTGCTGATGGTGCAGCTTCCGGTGGCCGGGCGCGTGCTGGGCGCCTTCGCGCCGATCGGGCGCATGGCATTCACCAACTATGCAATGCAGTCCCTCATTTTCGGCTTTATCTTTTTCGGCTGGGGCCTCGGCCAGTTCGGCCGGCTCGGGGCCGCGTACACGCTGGCGCTCGGCGTGGCCGTTTTTGCGGCGCAGATGGCATTCAGCGCCCTGTGGCTGCGGCACTTTCGCTTCGGTCCGCTCGAATGGCTGTGGCGGACCCTGATGTACGGTGAAGCGCAATCGATGGTGGCGCGTCCACGCATCGGGTAGTCGCGTTCGCGCTCCACCCCGGCGCCGCCTCGCGTTACCATCCACTGCCGATCAAAGCCAGGAACGCCCCATGACCAAGTTCGCCCTAGGCCAGTCCGTCACCCGCACCGAAGACGCAGCGCTGTTATGCGGGGCGGGCCGGTATGCCGACGATGTCCGGATCGCCAATGCCGCGCATGCTTCTATAGTGCGTTCGCCGCACGCGCACGCGAAGATCAAAACCATCGATACGACGGCGGCAAGGAAGGCGCCGGGGGTGTTGGCGGTGCTGACGGGCGCGGACGTGGCCGCGGACAAGCTCGGCGACATGCCGTGCCTGGTGCCGGTAACCAATATCGACGGCAGCCAGCGCGGCGATACGCCGAGGCCGATCCTCGTCAATGGCCATGTGCGGCATGTGGGCGATCCGGTGGCGGTGGTGGTCGCCGAGACGCTGGCACAGGCGAAGGATGCGGCGGAACTGATCGAGATCGACTACGAGCCGCTCGCGTGCGTGGCCGACACGAAGGGGGCGATTCAGCCGGGTGCGCCGCTGGCGTGGGAGGCGATCAAGGGCAATCTCTGCTTTGACGTCGGCGCGGGAACGAGCAAGGGGGCGGTGGACACGGCCATCGCGGGTGCGGCCCACGTAACGCGCCTCGAACTCATCAACAACCGCCTGGTGGCCAATCCGATGGAGCCGCGCGTGGCGCTGGCCGACTACGACAACGCCACCGATCGTTCCACGCTGTACACCCCCAGCCAGGGCCCGCACGTGATCCACGGCCAGCTCGCCGACGTCGTGCTGAAGATCGGCAAGGAGAAGCTGCGCGTGGTTTCGGGAAACGTCGGCGGCGGGTTCGGCATGAAGATCTTCCTCCATCCGGAGCAGCCGATCGTGGTGTGGGCCTCGCGCAAGCTCAAGCGCGCGGTGCGCTGGACGGGCGACCGAAGCGAGAGCTTTCTTTCCGACGTGCAGGGCCGCGACAACGTCTCGGTGGCTGAACTGGCGCTGGACGCGGCCGGGAGATTCCTCGCGCTGCGCGTGACGACCTGGGCGAACATGGGCGCCTATCTCTCGAACTACGCGCCCTTCATCCCGCAGCTCGCGGTGCCGATGTTCTCAGGGGTGTACAAGATCCCCGCGATCTACGCCAATATCAAGGGCGTCGTCACGAACACTGTGCCGGTGGACGCCTATCGCGGCGCCGGTCGGCCGGAGGCCATGTACCTGGTGGAGCGCGTGATCGACCAGGCGGCGCGCGAACTGAAGCTCGCCCCGGACGAACTGCGCCGCCGCAACTTCATCACGCCCGCCGACATGCCCTACCAGACGCCGGTGGAGAGCCGCTACGACTCGGGCGACTTCGCCGGGGTGATGGAGCGCGCCATGCAGAAGGCGGACTGGGCGGGATTCGAAGCGCGCAGGGTGGAAGCCGCAAAGGCGGGCAAGCTGCGCGGCATCGGCCTCGCGATGTACATCGAGCGATGCGGCGGCGGCACGGGCGACACGATCAAGCTGAAGGTCGACCCGGCCGGCACGATCACGGTGGTTTCCGGCATGCAGGACAACGGCCAGGGGCACGCCACCACCTTCGTACAGATACTCTCGGAAAAATTCGGCATCGACGCCGACCGCATTCGTGTCGTGCAGGGCGATACCGACGTCGTGCCTTCCGGCATGACCGGGGGATCGAGGTTCCTCGCGCTCGGCGGGGTGGCCTCGATGGGCGCGGCCGACAAGGTCATCGACCAGGGCAAGCAGGCTGCTGCGAGCCTGCTGGAGGCGGCGGTGGCGGATATCGAGTACGGGGACGGGGATTACCGCATCGCGGGCACCGACCGCAAGGTCTCGCTGTTCGAGGCAGCCGGGAAGGCCGGCGGCCTCGCGGCCGAGCACACGAACCAGCCCGCAGCCGACATCTATACCTACCCCAACGGCTGCCACATCTGCGAAGTGGAGATCGAGCGCGACACCGGTGCGACGAGCATCGTGCGCTACAGCGTGGTGGACGACTTCGGCTTCGCGATGAATCCGCTCCTGCTCGCCGGCCAGGTGCACGGCGGCACCGTGCAGGGCATCGGCCAGGCGCTGCTCGAGCGCACGCACTACGATCCGGAATCCGGGCAGTTGCTGACCGGCTCGTTCATGGACTACGCGATGCCGCACGCGGACAACGTCCCCTCGTTCGACTGTGGCTTCCATCACTCCCCCTGCACGACCAACCTGCTGGGGGTGAAGGGTGCGGGCGAAGCGGGCGCGGTCGGCGCGCCGCCCGCGGTGATCAACGCCGTGGTCGATGCGCTCTCCAGGGTTTCGGCGGTAAAGCACATCGACATGCCGGCTACGCAGGAGAAGGTGTGGCGGGCGCTGGCGGGCGCCTAGGTTGGCGAATGCCCTTGGGGCTATAATCTGACCATGGAAAAAGTCGTCGAGCGCAGGTCCCTGAAAGCACCGTCGCACGACCGGGCGTACTGGCTTTCGCGCTCGCCGGAAGAGCGCTTCGCTGCCGTGGAGCAGCTTCGACAGCAGTTGGCAGATCTACGCCCGGATGCTCAACAAGGACTTCAAAGAGTTTGCCGGGTTACTCAACTCCATCGGCGTTGAGTACCTCGTTGTCGGTGGCTATGCGCTCGCGGCGCACGGCCATCCTCGCTATACCGGCGATATCGACCTCTGGATACGCCCCGCGCCGGGCAATGTCGGGAAATTGCTTGAAACCCTGAAACGGTTCGGTTTCGGCGAACTGGGCCTGAAGGCGGACGATTTCCTGAAGCCTGGCACAATCGTTCAGCTCGGCTATCCTCCATCTCGAATCGACCTGTTGACCAGCATCGATGGTGTGGAGTTCGATGCGTGCTACCCGAGCCGTCTCGTGATGAATATCGCAGGGGTCGACC
>JANNWA010000420.1:0-4218 GCA_031408275.1 Pseudomonadota bacterium | reverse complement strand
CCCCGTCAGGCGCCAGAAGTCGGGCCCGAACAACGCGCCGAGGAAATCCCGCTTGCCCGCGCGCTGCGGCGTCTCGGCGCCGTCCAGCAGCGCCGCCGCCTCGGCGAAGGTGCGGCCTTCCAGTTCGGCGGCCGCGTTCATGCGGATCATGCGGCGCTCTGCGATCCGGCCCTCGAGCTTTGCGATCGCGGCCCACGCCGCCGGGAAGCGCGCCGGCACGTCAAGCCGGTACAGCAGCACGGCGTCGTAGCGCGGAAAGTATTTGCGGTCGTCCTCGAGCACGCGCAGCTTGTAGCGCTCGATCTTGGCGTCCGTGGTGTAGATGTCCATCACGTCGATCTTTCCGGCCGCAAGGGCTTCGTAAGCGAGCCCGTGATCGAGACCGGAGGGCGTCGCATGCGGCAGCGCGTACGCCGCCTTCAGGCCCGGCCAGCCGTCGGCGCGGCCGATGAACTCCTGCGAAAGGCCGAGCCGGATTGCCGGATGCCGCAGCAGGTCGGAGAGCCGGGCTATCCCGAGCGCCTGCGCGCGTTCGTCGCGCATGGCAAGGGCATAGCCGTTGTTGAACCCCAACGGCACAGCCACGCCGAGGCCCTGCGGCGCGAGTTAGCGATTCAGCCGGTCGATGCCCGCGTCGCCTTCGAGCTTGAGGATCTCCCGCGCGATGGTGCCGGTGTACTCGGGATACAGGTCGATCGAGCCCGCCTTGAGGGCCGCGAAAACGATACCGGTATTGCCGAGGCCGGGGCGGTGCACGGCGTCGCCCGCCTGCCGCACGAGGATCTCGCCGAGGATGTAGGACTCGGTGAATCGCTTGGAGCCGACCTTGAGCGGCTCGGCCAACGCCGAGGAAGCCGCGAACGCCAGGAGGAGGACAACCCAGCGCATGGTCAGGCCGCGCCCGCGAGGACGGGCGGGCGGGCGGAATCGGGGCCGATGAACTGCAACGCTGCGAGGCTCGCGTACAGCCCGCCTTCGCGCATGAGCTGGCCGTGCGTCCCTTGCGCGACGATCGCGCCGCGATCGAGCACGAGGATGCGGTCGGCGTGCTGGACGGTGGCGAAGCGGTGCGCGATCACGAGCGTGGTCCGCCCGCGTTCCAGCGCTTCCAGCGCCTGTTGCACCATGCGCTCGCTGGCGGCGTCGAGCGAACTGGTCGCCTCGTCGAGCAGCAGGATGGGACGGTCGGCGAGCAACGCGCGGGCGATCGACAGCCGCTGCCGCTGCCCGCCGGAGAGCGTCACCCCGCGCTCGCCGAGCTGGGTGTCGAGCTTCTCCGGCAGCCGCTCGATGAACTCGAGGGCGAAGGCCTGCTCGCAGGCGCGCTCGGCCTCCGCGCGGGAGGCGCCGGGGCGGCCATAGCGCACGTTCTCGAGCACGCTGGCCGCGAAGATCACCGGCTCCTGCGGCACCACGGCGATCGCCTGCCGCAACACAAGCGGATCGAGCGTGCGGATGTCCACGCCGTCCACGCGGACGCTGCCGGCCTGCGGATCATAGAACCGCAGCAGGAGAGACAGGACGGTCGACTTGCCCGCGCCCGAAGGTCCGACCAGGGCCACGCGCTCCCCCGGGGCGATCCGGATGCTGAACCGTTCCAGCGCGGACTGTTCCGGCCGGGCGGGATAGGCGAAAGTCACCGCATCGAATTCGACCCCGCCCGCGCCGCCCGCGGGGAGGCTGGCCGGGGCCGCCGGCGCGCGGATCGCCGGCTCCATCGAGAGCAACTCCACCAGGCGTTCGGTCGCGCCCGCAGCACGTTGCAGGTCGGAGAACACCTCCGAAATGGCGGCGACCGCACCGGCCGCGATCGCGCTGTAGAAGATGAATGCGGACAGGTCGCCGGCCGACAGGTTGCCCGCGAGGACGTCATGGCCGCCCTTCCACAGGATCGCGCCCACGCCGCCGAAAACGATGAGCATGATCAGGCCGACCAGCATCGCCGACTGGCCGATGCGCCGCACCCCCATGGCATACGCGGCCTCGACATGCGCGGCGAAGTCGCGCCGGGTCGCCTCTTCGTGGGCGTAGGCCTGCACCGTCCGCACTTCGTGCAGGGCCTCGTCGACGAACGCGCTCACGTCGGCCACCCGATCCTGGCTCTCGCGCGAGGCGCTCCGCACGCGCCGGCCAATGGCGACGACCGGCAGCACGATCAGCGGGCCGAGGGCGACCACGATCAGCGTGAGCTTGAAATTGGTGACGAGCAGCATGCCCAGGGCCCCCGCGAGCAGGAGCACGTTGCGCAGCGCGAGCGAAAACCCGTAGCCCACCACCGCCTGCAACAGGGTCGTGTCGTTGGTCAGCCGGGAGATCACTTCGCCGGTGCGGACCGTCTCGAAGTAGCCCGGCGAGAACGTCAGGATGTGGTCGAACACGGCGCGGCGGATGTCTGCGATCACGCGCTCGCCGGTGCTCAGCATCAGGAAAAACCGCGCGTAAGTCGCAAGCGACAGCACAGTCGCGAGGGCGAGGACGGCGATCAGCGCGCGATCCAGCACCGCGGGGCTCGCCGCTGCGAAGCCCGCGTCGATCACATACCGCAGGCCCTGGCCGAGCGCGAGCACGCAGGCGGCGGCGACCAGCAGCGCGAACACCGCCGCGGCGATGCGCAGGCGGTAAGGCGCGAGAAACCTCGCGAGGCGCAGGAGCTGGGAGAAGTCGCGGCTGCCCGGGCGGTCGGGCAGGCGATCGTTGAAGACGGACATGGGCCCGCACTGTACCGCAGCGCGGTGCGGCGTGACCTATCGGCCGTGAAAGCAGTAGTTGTTGCGGCCGAGCTCCTTGGCCCGGTACATCGCGCTGTCCGCGTTGCGCAAGAGCGCCTCGCCGTCGGCCGAGTCCCCCGGGAACAGGCTGATCCCGATGCTCGCCCCGATGCTGAACGCCTGCCCGTCGACCGCGATTTGCTGCTCGAGCGTGCGCAGGATCTTTTCGGCCACCACGGCGCAGTCGGCTTCAGGGCCCAGGTCGGGGATGACGATCACGAATTCGTCGCCGCCCTGGCGCGCGAGCGTGTCAGCCTTGCGCACGCAGCCCGCCAGGCGGTTGGCGACCTCGCGCAATACCGTGTCCCCCGCCTTGTGCCCGAGCGAGTCGTTGACAGCCTTGAAATGGTCCAGGTCGATCGCGATCACAGCCACGCGCGCGCCGCGCCGCTCGGCGGCGAACACGGCCTGCCTGAGGCGGTCCTCGAGCAGGCGCCGGTTCGGCAGGCCGGTAAGCGTGTCGTGGTAGGCGAGGTAGCGGACTTCGTCCTCCTGGCGTTTTCGCTCGGTGACGTTCTGCGACACACCGATCACCCGCTCGGGCGCGCCGTTCCCGGCGTACACGACCTTGCCGCGGGCCGCGATCCAGCGCACCCCGCCGTCGCGGTCCACGATCCGAAACTCGCAGAACTGGGGTCTCCCGGTTTGGAGCGCGCTCCGGCAGGAGGCCTCGTACCCATCCCGGTCCTCCGGATGGATCAGGGTGCGTATGTCCGGGTACGCCCCGCCGCCGCCCGCAGGCAGGCCGAGCAGTCCCGACGGATCGCGGCCCCAGGTGTAGGCGTCCGACTGCACGCTCCACTCCCAGTAGTACAAGTCGGCGGCGTCCACCGCCAGGCGCAAACGCTCCACGCTTTCGTACAGCGCCGCGGCAGCGCGCCTCGCCTCGGTGACGTCGCGCGCCGTGCCGGTCGCGCCGACGATGTCCCCGGCCGGGTTGCGCAGGGGGATCGCGTTGTACGAAAGGTCGACCGGCGTGCCGTCGCGCCGCAGGTGCCGCGTATCGTAGTTGTGCAGCGATTCGCCGCCGAACACCTGGCGGAACACGGCGCAGTCGCGCTCGCGAACCGCGCCCGCGAGCGAGGCATGGAAGGGCTGGCCGAGCATCTCGGCGGCTTCGCCACCCCAGATCCGGCGCACGGCAGCGCCGTTCAGGTAGGTCCAACGCCCCTCCCGGTCAATGGACCAGATGAGGTCGTTGGAGGTCTCGACCAGGTTGCGATACATCGCTTCGCTGTCACGCAGCGCGCGCTCCGCGGCGCGGCGCTCCTGGATGTCGCTGAAGGCGAAGATCGCGGAGCCCTGCGGGTTCCCGACATCGACCGAGTGGCCGAGGCCGCGGCACCAGAGGAGTGACCCGTCCTTGCGGGCAAGCCGAACGTCGTCATCGATGATGCCGCCGCCGCGCAGCCGCTCGTAGGATTCCTTGCCCACTGCGCCCCAGGACCGG
>JANNWA010000419.1:0-9923 GCA_031408275.1 Pseudomonadota bacterium | reverse complement strand
GTCGCTCGCCGCCGGCTGGCCGGCAAACTTCTTCGACGAGTTCGCCCGGGACAAGAACGCGGAAGGCGTCCTGCGGGCCGCTGCTGGCTGGGACCTCTACATGCTCTGCCCGGATCGCGCGCTGCAGGCCTTCGAGTACGGGGCCCGGCTCAACCATCCGATCGCCGCCTACAACGCTGCGCTGATGCGCCTCGACCGGGGCCAGCCCGGGGATGTGGAAGCGGCGACCGCGCTGCTGTCGAGGGCCGCGGATACCGGCGACGCAAAGGCGCGCGCCCGGCTCGAGGCGTTGCGCTCCACCGGACGTTGACCGACCCATGAAACACGCCCTGCTGTTCGCAATCCTCGCCACCCTGAGCCTCGCGGCCGGCGCACAGTGCCGGCCCTCACTGCCGGTATCGGGGGTCGAGTCGGTCAGGGCCTGCGACAGGAAAACCACGGTCTGTGTCGACCCCGAAATGGCACTAGCCAGGTATGCCGAAAGGGTCGAGGGCTTCGACGACCCTGCGGTCCCGCTCGTGTTCATCCACGCCAGCCCGTGGCGGTTCTACGATGCCGAGTCGCGCATCGTCACCATCGCGGAACTCGCGGACAACATCCGGCCCTCGCTCCACCCGGGAGTGAAACGAATCAACCTCGTGGCGTCATGGTCCGGGGTGCGTCCCGAACCCGGCACGCCGTCGCTGGCGGAACAGCTCTCCACGGCGCTCGGTGGCACCCCGGTGACCGGTGCGGACGGTTTTCTCTGGATAAACCGGTATGGCAGGATGCGCACCACGCGGCAGATGGCCACGACCTTCCAGGGCACCGGCTACACGGTGCCGGAGGGCGGCGAAGTATTCATTTCCCTCGCCGCCGGATGGCGGACGCACCACTCCGGCCATTACGCCAGCGAGCGGAACGCCGAGGGACTCCTGAACGCGGGCGTCGGCTCGGACCTCTACATGCTCTGCCCGGAGCAGGCGCTGGAGACCTTCGAGTATTCCGCACTGCTCGGCAACCCGGTCGCCGCCTACAACGCGGCGGTCATGCGCCTCGAGCGCAACGGGCCAGGCGATGCCGAGGCGGCCACGGCGCTGCTGTCGAAGGCGGCGAAAGCGGGGGACGACCCGGCGCGCAAGCGGCTCGAGGCGCTACGGTCCAGCGGACGGCTGGCCGTCCCGCAGGCGAATTCGCAATGAGCGCGCGCAAATTGTCCTGTGTGCTGGCAACGGGCCTCATGGCAGCGAGCGCCGGGCCGCTGCCCGCGCATGCGCAGACGCCTGTGCCGCCCGAGCGGCGCGGAACCCCGGTCATGGCGCCCGCAAACCCGGAAATGCAGCGTTCGCTGGACGCCCAGGGAGCGGCGTTTTCGATCTACCAGAAATGCGTTGCCGACAATCGCAAAGGGGTCGACCTCTACTACGCCGCGCAGAGCGTGATCGAGATCCGGGACAGGCGCCCAATGATTGAGGCTACATTCAAGATGGATCCGCGCACTCGGCAGCAATACCCCGGCGGCGTGGACCAGATGATGGCGCAGGCCTTCGCGCACTATAAATCGCTCGGCGGACCCGCCGCCGCCATCGCCCAGGTCCAGCCGGTTCCGACGCCCTGCCCGCCACCGGCGCCCGAACGGCCTCCCCGCCCTGTCGGCAGCGGTACGGCGGCGATCACCGAATCGCGCCAGTACGTGATCCCGCCTTCGGGCGCCCTGCCCGCGCCGCCCGCGGCACCGGCTACCAGTGTCACGCTGGACCTGCAGACGCAGGATCCCGTCAAGCAAGTCGAGATCGGCATCCTGTACCGCTATGGAAGGGTGCCTGTGGAGCGGGACCCGAAGGAGGCCGCACGATGGTTCCAGAAGGCGGTTGCGCAGGGCCATGCCCCGGCGATGAATGCCATGGGCGACCTCTACAACTTGGGCGCCCCCGGCCTACCGCGCGACGCGCTCGAAGCGTCGAAGTGGTATCGACAGGCCGCCGACAAGGGCTATGCGGACGCGATGGCGTCGCTCGGGGACCTCCACTCGTCGAATAAGTCCAGCGCCCTCTGGAAGGACGACGCGGAGGCCGTGCGCTGGTACCGCATGGCGGCGGAGCGGGGCCATGTGCTCGCGATGCACAACGTTGCCCGCGCGTACCAGACGGGAAAAGGCGTGGCCGTGGACAAGAAAGAGGCGCTCAACTGGTATCGCAAGGCGGCCGAGCGGGGCAATGCCGTGTCCGACTCCTGGGTGAAGATCGCCGACAACTGCGCGAAGGTGGGCAGGCCCCTGGCCACGTGCCTTTGAGGGCGTGCGTCAGGCGGGTCCTGCCGTCCCGGGACTTACTGCTCCCACCCCTCCATGCCTGTCACCACACCTAATCGCCTCCCCATATAGGTCAGGGTGGATGTGCACGTCCCACAGGCCCGGCATCAGGTACGCGCCCTTGAGGTCAATCACTTCGGCATCACCCGCCGGCGCGGGCTGGTCAAAGGTGAGGGCCTTGCGCCTCATGCAGCCCGCGAGGATGTTGCGCATTTCGCTGCGCCAGAGGACAGGCGCCGACCACTCGGCGTCGTGCCCGAGAAGAGCCTCGGCATCGGCCGTGTACCCCCCCGGCAGGTACCGGTAGGCCAGCACGTTGGAATCCACCACGATCACGACCGGCATTCGCGTTTCATCGCGTCGATGTCGCGCGCCCGGAATTTTCCCGGCCGCAGGGCGTCCCGCAGTTCACGGGCGCGGGCCAGCCGCTCTTCCGGCGCCAGCCGGCCCGGCATGAGCGCCGCCTCGAGCCGGACGATCACCTCGCTGTTCATGCTGCGCCAATTTGCCTGCGCCGCCAGCTTCAGCCGGTCGTAGACATCGTCCGGAATGTTCTTCAAGGTCAGCGTAGTAGGCATGCAGCCTCCCACTCGGCAGGCGTCCGTGCACCTTCAGCCCCTATCGTATCGCCAATGGGAATGGCCCGTCGCGGACCGGTTCTCTATACTGAACCTGGGCCACCGCCACCGTCCATGGGGACACTAGACCATGCTTGCCAGAACGCTCTATGAAGGCTGTCCCCTGTGCGGGGAGAAAGGGATCAACTCGAGGCTGAACGCGGGCTGCACGCACCATCCGCTCTACAAGCCGGCCATCGCACCCGAGATCAGCTGGCTCGAGTGCGCGGGCTGCAACCACGTGTACACCGATGGTTACCACACGGACGAAGCTCTGGCGATCATCTTCGCCGATACGAACGAGAACCAGAAAGTCGGCTTCGCCCTCGAAGACCAGCGCAACATTTCCGCGCGGATAGTCGACAAGGTGCTGCCCTACGCGGATGGCGGCGACTGGCTCGACATCGGCTTCGGCAACGGCTCGCTGCTCTTCACGGCCGCGGAATACGGGTTCGTGCCCGTCGGCATCGACCTGCGCAGGGACAACGTCGAGGCAATGCGCAACTTCGGCGTCGAAGCACACCTGGTAGAGCTCTCGCAATTCGCACATCCGTCCCGGTTCAGCGTCATCAGCATGTGCGACGTGCTCGAGCACATGCCCTACCCCCGCGCCGGACTGACGGCCGCCCATTCCCTGCTCGAGGCAGAAGGCGTGCTGTTCCTGTCCATGCCGAACATGGACAGCATGGCGTGGAAACACCTCAACTCGATCCAGCAGAACCCGTACTGGGGGGAACTCGAGCACTATCACAATTTCGGCAAGGGCAGGCTCTACGGGCTCCTGGCCGAAAGCGGCTTCGAGCCGGTCAGGTACGGGATCAGCGAGCGGTACCGGGCATGCATGGAAGTCATCGCCCGAAAGAAGCGATGAGGCCCTACTGCCCCTTCTCCACCACGATCCCGCGCTCCTTGATGAGCTTGTCCCACTTGGCGTTGTCGCTGCGGATGAAGTCGAGGAACTGCTCTGGCGACATCGCGGCGGGCTCGGCGCCAAGTTCAAGCAGCCGCGATTTCACATCGGGTAGCTGAAGGATTCGGTTGATTTCGCGGTTGAGCATGGTCACGACCTCCCTCGGCGTACCAGCTGGCGCCATGAGCCCGAACCAGCCTACCGCCTCGTAGCCCGGCACGCCGGCTTCGGCGATTGTCGGCAAGTCCGGCAAGGATGGCGAGCGCTTCGCCCCAGTCACCGCCAATGCACGCAGCTTCCCGGACTTGATGTGCCCGGCCACCGATTGCGTCGGGGCCACCATCACCTGCACCTGCCCGCCCAGGAGGTCCGTAACTGCATTGCCCACGCCCTTGTACGGCACGTGTAACAGGTCTATCCCAGCCATGGCCTTGAAGAGCTCGGCCGAAAGGTGAGAAGCCGCGCCGCCGCCGGTGGAGCCATAGGCAAGCTTGCCCGGCTGCGCCTTGGCCAACGCGATCAGTTCCTTGACCGTCGTGGCCTGGACCGAAGGATTGACCACCAGCGTGTAGGCCGGTGCGGCAAACAGCGTCACCGCCGCGAACTGCTTCAGGTTGCCATCGTCCAGCGGACCAGCCGCGATCGCCAGCAGCGTGTAACCGTCGGCCGGGGACTGCGCGACGAGGTCTCGGCCGATGCCGCCATTGGCGCCCGCACGATTCTCGATGACCACCGACTGCTTGACGGAGTCGTTGAGGTACTTGCCCGCGAGGCGCGCAAGTACGTCGGTGCCGCCGCCCGGCGGATAGGCCACGATGATGCGGATGGGTTTCGAAGGATAGGGTTGCGCGAATGCGATGCCCGCGAACAGCGCCAGCAGGAGCGAGGCAAGGAACTTCCTCATAGCGCCGCCGTCGCCTGGAACTCGATCATCAGGCCGGGATCGGCCAGGTGGTTGACCTCGACGATGGTGCTCGTCGGCAGCTTCGCGACGAAGAACTCTTCGCGCGCCGCAACGATCTCCTTGAAGGCGCGCATGTCGGTCGTGTAGACGACGATCGAAACGATGTCATCGAGCGTGCCGCCCGCGGCCTCGAGCACGGTGCGCATGTTGCGGATGCACTGGCGCGTCTGCTCGGCCATGTCGCCCGGGCCGACCAGCTTGCCATCGGCATCGCGCGCGAGCTGGCCCGACAGGAAGATCAGCGACTTCGGGTTGTCGACGCGGATGTAGTGGTGGTAGACGGTACGCCGCACGTTCTTGAGGTTGGGCGGGTCGCCACGGGTGATGGTGCTCATGCCTGTCCCATCGGTAAAATGCGCGGCGCAATGATTTTCGTGCGCAATGCCATGGACGGGTTCTCGAAGGCGCATTCGACGACGTCGCCGGGATTGAGGAACAGCGCTTCCGCATTGGGCTTGCCCACGGCAACGCCGCCCGGCGCGCCGGTGGAAAACATGTCACCCGGCTCGAGCGGCAGCAGGCGCGAGAAGTGCTCGATGATGTCGGGCAGCTTCCAGATCTGGTCGCTGGTGTTCACGCGCATCCTCTGCTCGCCGTTCACGCTGCAGGTGACCCAGATGTCGTAGGGATCGGGCACCTCGTCCATGGTGATGATGAACGGTCCCAGCGGCCCGAAGCCCGGCGCGTTCTTGGCGGTCCAGAAGCGGGAACCCGAAGCCACCTCTCGCTTTTGCGTGTCGCGGCAGGTAAGGTCATTGAGGATCGTGATGCCGGCGACGCACTCGAAGGCATCCTTCTTCTTGCCCCCGAACACGTGCTTGCCGATCACGAACACGAGTTCCGGCTCGTAGTCGAGGTGCGTCACGCTGGCCGGGCGCTCCACTTCGGCCTCATGGCCCACGAGGCAGGAATTCAGCTTCACGAACCCGGTGGGCTCGCCCGGCATCTCCTTGATGAGGTCGGTGCGCTTGAGCTCCTCGAGGTGGGCGCGGTAATTCTTGCCCACGCAGAGGAACTTGTCCGAGTCGGGGATCGGCGGGAGGAAGTTGATCTCCGAGAAATCCCGCAGTGCGCCGGCCCTGGGTTTGTCCAGGTGACGGCGCACTTCGTCGAGACCCTCCTTGCCCTGCGCGAGCAGCTGCTTCATCGTCTGTGCCGGCAGCGCGCACTGAGCGAGGTCGAGCATCTTCGTTCCCGACAGCACGCCGAGGCGCGGATAGTTCGGGTTGGTTTTGGTTGCGAAAGTTGCCAGTCTCATGGGGTACGGCCGGGTATCGGAGGGGATGATTTGATGATAGCCGAGATGAATCGCGGCGCGCCGCGGAGTTTCATTTGTTCCGGGCTAGAATCGGCCGCATGCTGATGAAATCCCACCCGTGCTCTACACCGCGCTGATAGTTCTCGCCGGGGCGTTCGCCGGCGAGTTCGTTTCCGGGTTGACGGGATTCGGCACCGGCATCACCGCGCTGCCCATCTGGCTGCTCGGCATCCCGCCCGTGCTGGCCGCGCCGCTCGTGGTGGCCTGCTCGCTGGCGCACCTAATCGGGGACAGACCACGTTTTTCAGACCGAAAAACGTGGTCTGTCCCCGATTTTTCCGAAAAGCGTGGTCTGTCCCCGATTTTTCCGTTTTCAGGGCTGCAACTGCAGTCCGGTGCGCGTCAGCCGGTAGCGCCGGTCGGCCGTAGCGGCGGCGGCATCCGAGTGAGTCACAAGGATCGCGGCCGCGCCCCTCTGCCTGACCTGCACCCGGAACAACTCCAGCACCTGCTTCGCGTTATCGGGGTCGAGGTTGCCAGTGGGCTCGTCGGCCAGCACCAGTTGCGGATTGCCCACCAGCGCGCGCGCGATGGCCACGCGCTGCAACTCGCCGCCGGACAGTTCCCGCGGGAAACTTTCCTCGCGCCCGGCGAGGCCGACCGAGGCCACTGCCGCATTGGCCCGCGCCTCGGCCTCGGGGCGCGGCACATGGCGGAGCGCCAGGGGCAGTCCGACGTTCTGCGCCACGCCCAGGTGCGGCAGCACGTGGAAAGCCTGGAACACGAAACCGAAATGGTCGCGCCGCAAGTGCGTCAGCTCGTCGTCGCCAAGCGCGGTGAGTTCGCGCCCGTCGAACCGGATGCTGCCGGCGTCTGCGGGCTCGAGCCCCGCGATCACGTTCAACAGCGTGGATTTGCCCGCGCCCGAATCTCCGAGTATTGCGACGTACTCGCCGGCCGCCATCGACAGGTTCACCCCCGAGAAGAGGAGCCGCTCGCCGAAGGACTTGCCGACGCCGGCGAGATCCAGCATCACACCCCCAGGTAGCGCAGGTGGACGTCGGGCTGGGCGCGCAATTCGTCCGCCGGTCCCGCGTACACGACCTCTCCCTTGACGAGGATCACATTGCGGTCGGTGATCGCGTTTACTGCGCCGAAATTCTTGTCGACGATCACCGTGGCGATGCCGGACTCCCGCACCAGCGAAACAATGCGCATGATCTCGCGCGCGATCAGGGGGGCGAGTCCCTCAGTGGCCTCATCGAGGATGAGCAGGTCGGGATTGGTCATCAGCGCGCGGCCGATGGTGAGCATCTGCTGCTCGCCGCCGGAGAGTTCCGCACCGCCGTTGTCGAGCCGCTCGGCAATCCGCGGAAAGGTCTGCAGCACGCGCTCGAGCGTCCAGTCGCGCCGCCCGTCCGGGCCGGGGCGCGCCGCCATCATCAGGTTCTCATGCACCGAGAGGTTCGGGAAGATGCCCCGCCCCTCGGGCACGTACGCGATGCCGGCACGGGCGATGCGGTAGGGCTGCGCCGCGGTCACGTCCTCGCCCTTGACGCGCACGCTGCCGGACCGCGGTCGAACGAGTCCCAGCATGGTCTTCAGCAGCGTGCTCTTGCCCATGCCGTTCCTGCCCATGAGCCCCACCGATTCGCCGCGCCGGATCGAGAAGTCCACGCCGTGCAGGATGTGGCTGGCGCCATAGTAGGTGTGCAGGCCCCGGGCCTCGATCAGGAGGCTGTCGGTCGACGACTCAGTCATGCCCCTCTCCGAGATAGGCTTCCTGCACCCTGGGATTGGCGCGGATTTCGGCCGGAGCGCCGCTCGCGAGCACCTGGCCGTTCACCATCACCGTCAATTTGTGCGCCAGCGCGAACACCGCGTCCATGTCGTGCTCGACCAGGAGGATCGCGTGCGTCGCCGCCAGGCGCTTGAGCAGCGCAACCATGGAAGCGGATTCCTCCGCGCCCATGCCCGCCAGCGGCTCGTCGAGGAGGAGCAGTCGCGGTTGCGTCGCGAGCGTCATCGCGATCTCGAGCTGGCGTTGCTCGCCGTGGGAAAGCGCACTGGCGAGGCTCGCCGAGCGCGATTCCAGCCCGGCCGAGGCCAATGCGGCTTCGGCCACGCGATTGACGTCCGCCATGCGGTGGGCCGGCCGGAAGAAGCGCATCGAGGACTTCTGCCGCGACTGGGCCGCAAGCCGGCAGTTCTCGAACGCGGTGAAGGACAGGAACACGTTGGTCTTCTGGTAGCTGCGGCCGACGCCCATGCGCGAGATCTGGTGCGCGGCGAGGCCCGTCACGTCGCGCCCGCCGATCGACACCCTGCCGCTCGAGGGCGGCAGGTCGCCGGAGAGCATATTGATGAGCGTC
The DNA here is from genome assembly GCA_031408275.1 of Pseudomonadota bacterium. GTDB lineage: Bacteria > Pseudomonadota > Gammaproteobacteria > Burkholderiales > SG8-39 > SZAS-79. Next base: position 1,512 of record JANNWA010000419.1, on the reverse strand, counting down.
GACTTGCCCGCGCCGTTCGGGCCGATCACGGCATGCAGCTCGCCCATGCGCGCTTCCAGGCTGACGTCGCTCACCGCGGCGAGGCCGCCGAAGTGGCGCGTGAGCCCCTGCGTGGCGAGGACGACCTCGGCGTGGGCAATGCTATTCAGCGGCCTTCCCCTTGCGCTTGAGCAGCGCGACCCCTAGGCCGAGCAGGCCATTGGGCAGCAGGAGCGAGGCCAGCACGATGAAGCTGCCCATCCAGAGCTGCCAGTGCTTGCCCAGATCGATCTCGCCAGCCTTGGGCAGCCCCTGGAAACCGAGTTCGAGCAGCATCCACACCGCCGCGCCGACGACCGGGCCGGTCAGCGTGCCCATGCCGCCGAGGATCACCATCATCATGACCGCCCCGGACAGGTGCCAGCCCATCATCTCCGGGTTGACCACGCCGAACTGGATTGACGAGAGGTACCCCGCGATCCCCGCGATCGCGCCCGCGATCACGAAGCACGCGAGCTTATAGCGGAACGTGGCATAGCCCAGCGACTGCATGCGGTGCTCGTTGACCTTTATGCCGACCAGCACGCGGCCGAAGGGCGAGGCGAGTATCACGCGCAGCAGCACGTACACGAGTACGAACAGCGCCAGCACGAGGTAGAAGACGTGAACGAAGTTGTCGAGGTTGAAGGGCTGCCAGTCGCCGATCTTCGCGACCGGACGGACATCGATGAAGATGCCGTCGTTGCCGCCGGCGATCTTGGTGTCGTGGAACACGAAGAACAGCATCTGCGCGAAAGCGAGCGTCACCATGATGAAGTAGATGCCGTGCGTGCGCACCACGAAAAATCCGATCACCAGCGCCAGCAGCGCCGAGACGCCGATCGCGATCGGGAAGGACGTCCAGAAATTCGCCGCCTGGTACTGCGGCGTGAGTAAGGCGAGGGTGTAGGCGGCGGCGCCGTAGAACGCCGCATGGCCGAACGACACCAGCCCGGTGTAGCCGATGAGCAGGTCGAGGCTCATCGCGAGGATTCCCATGATCAGCAGTTTGGCGGCGAACTGCACGTAGAACTTCTCGGCCATGAACGGCACTGCAGCGACGGCGAGCACCGCCACCACGAGCACGACAATGCCGGCGCGGGAGGGGCTCACAGCTTCCGCCCGAACAGGCCTTCGGGCCGCCACAGCAGGATCGCCGCCATCAGCACGTACACGGTCATGCTGGAGAGCTCGGGCAGCACCTTGAACCCGCCGATCTCCAGGCTCAGCACCTTGCCGAAGGTGTCGACCAGGCCGATCATCAGCGAGGCGATCAGCGCCCCCTTGACCGACCCCATGCCGCCGATCACCACCACCACGAAGCAGACGATCAGCACATGGTTGCCCATGCCGGGAAACACCGCGGAGACTGGCGCCGCGATCATCCCCGCGAACGCGGCGAGCGTGAGGCCGGCGGCGAACACCACGCGATAGACGATCTGGATGTTGATACCGAGGGACTGCACCATCTCGCGGTTCGAGGCGCCGGCGCGG
>JANNWA010000418.1:0-1771 GCA_031408275.1 Pseudomonadota bacterium | reverse complement strand
GTGGCGTCGCTGGCCCAGAGTTTGGCCATCGCCGCGCCGTTGGCATCCAGTTCGTCGGCCATGTGCTGCAAGAGGCAAGCATCGACGAAAGCGCGCGTGGCATGGGAAAGGGTCTTGATCTCGGCGAGCTTGAAGCGGATGTGCTGGTTCTGGATCAGGGGTTTGCCGAACGCCTCCCGCTGTTTGGTGTACTCGATCGTCCATCCCAGCGCGGACTCAAGATGCGTGGCGCAGCGCAGCGCGATCATCAACCGCTCCTGCACGAGGCCGTGCATCAGGTAGCCAAAGGCCTTGTCCTCTTCGCCGATCAGGCAATCGAAAGGCACCAGGACATTGTCGAAAAATAGTTCCACCGTGTCCTGCGCGCGATGGCCGATCTTGTCGAGCACGCGGCCGCGGGTGAAGCCGGGCGTGGTGGTATCGACCCAGAAGAGGCTCATGCCCTTGGCACCGGCGGCAGGCCGGGTCTTGGCGACCACCAGCACCCGGTCGGCGTGCCAGCCGTTGGTGATGAAGGTCTTTTGCCCGTTGAGGCGGAAACCCTCGGGCGTGCGCGCGGCGGTGGTGCGGATGGCTTTCAGGTCGCTGCCGGCGGAGGGTTCGGTCATGGCGATCGAGGACACGATGTCGCCGCTTGCCAATCCCGGCAACCAGCGCTGTTTCTGCTCGTGCGTCCCAAAGTGAACGAGATACGGCGCGACGATGTCCGAGTGCGTGGTAAATCCTGTCACCCCGGTTGCGAGGACCCGGGTGATTTCCTCGACGACGATCGTGGTGTGGAGGAAGTCCCCGCCGCCGCCACCATACTCGGCGGGCGCCATGGGCAGCAGGAGGCCCGCCGCCCCCGCCTGGCGCCAGATCTCGCGCGGCACCAGGCCGGCTTCCTCCCAGGCCGCATGAAAGGGAACGATCTCGCGCTCGATGAACCTCCTGGCGGTGGTCCTGAAAGTCTCGTGGTCGGCGGAAAAGATTCCCCGCCTGGAGAACTCGGCATTGCTGCTGGTGGCCTGCATTGTGGAATCCGGTGATTGCATTCTGGGTCGGGGTAGAATCGACCGCCAGACGGACGTTAGAGTCCGCGCGCCGCTCATGTCAACAGGGAAACCCGGATGAAAACGTTTCGATTGTCAGGCCTCGCCTTTCGCGTGCTCGCGTGGGTCGCATTGAGTGGCGCGCTCAGCGTGCATGCCGCGGACTTGATCCCCGGGAAACCCCTGCGCATCATCGCGCCTGCCGCCCCCGGCGGGATCCTAGACCAGACCAGCCGGCTGGTCGCCAAGGGCCTGTCCGAGGCGCTCAAGCAGCCGGTCGTCGTCGAGAACGCCGCCGGTGCGGGTGGGACGCTGGGCATCCAGGCCATGCTGAAGGCCGACCCCGACGGCCACACGCTGGTGATGGGCAGCCTCGGTCCCAATGCGGCCAACTACACGCTGCAGGCCAATCTCCCGTACAAGCCGCAGGACCTGGCGCCCGTCATCCACGTGCTGTCGATGCCCAACGTGCTGGTGGCCAATCCCAAGCTGGGTGTCAGGACGGTCGACGAACTGAAGGCGCTGGCCAAGTCCACGCCCAAGGGCCTGTCGATGGCGGTATCCACCAGCGGGTCCTCGGGCCACCTGACCGGCGAACTGTTCAAGAGCCGCTCCGGCCTGAACGCGGTCAACATCATCTACCGAGGCGCGGCGCCTGCGCTGGTCGACCTGCTCGGCGGGCAGGTCGACATCATGGTCGACAACCTGATCACCGCCCAGCCGTTGATCCGCAGCGGAAA
>JANNWA010000417.1:0-8743 GCA_031408275.1 Pseudomonadota bacterium | reverse complement strand
GATTGCGGGTGCCTGCGCGGTGGAAGTCATCTGGTTCGTCTCCGTGCCGGCCCGCCCGCAGGTGATCGCGCGGCAAGCGGCTGCCTGATCGTGTAGTCTTCAATCAACCAACAAACTCATGTTGGCAGTTTAGTACGGTCGCTTTGGATCTGGCCACCTCCCGGAAGGCAACAGACATGCCCGGACCTTTGCATGGTGTACGCGTACTCGACCTCTCGCGCGTGCTGGCCGCGCCCTGGTGCATGCAGAACCTGGGCGACCTCGGCGCGGACATCGTCAAGATCGAGCGCCCCGGCATTGGCGACGAGTCGCGCCAGTGGGGGCCGCCCTGGCTCAAGGGCGCGGACGGCCAGCCGGTGCGCGGCGAATCGGCCTATTTCATGTCGACCAACCGTAACAAGCGCTCGGTGGCGATCGACCTCGCCAGGCCCGAAGGCCAGGCGCTGGTGCACCGGCTGGCGGAGCAGTCCGACGTGTGCATCGAGAACTTCAAGGTCGGCGACCTCGCGCGCTACGGCCTCGATTACCCGTCGCTTTCCAAGGTAAACCCGCGCCTGGTGTACTGCTCGGTCACCGGTTTCGGCCAGGACGGCCCTTCCGCCAAGCGGCCCGGCTACGACTACCTGTTCCAGGGCATGTGCGGGCTGATGAGCGTGACCGGCGAGCGCGACGACCTGCCCGGCGGCGGGCCGCAGCGCTTCGGCGTGCCCATCGCGGACCTCTTTACCGGCATGTACGCCACCATCGCGATCCTCGCGGCGCTGCGCCATCGCGACGAAACCGGTGAGGGCCAGCATGTGGACATCTCGCTGTTCGGCGCCGTGATGGCCATGAGCTCGGGCCAGCTCTCGAACTACATGAACGGAGGGAAGCTCCCCGGCCGTACCGGCAACGCCTCGCCCAACATCACCCCCTACGGCGTCTACCCCTGTGCCGACGGGCAGATGATCATCGCCAGCGCCAGCCAGGTGCAGTTCGTCGCGCTGTGCAAGGCCCTGGGCCACCCCGAGTGGTCCGCAGACCCGCGCTTCGCCGACAACGGCGCGCGCATGGCCCACATGGACGCGCTGCGCGAACTGTTCTCCGCGGTGCTGCGCACGCGCACGCGCACCGAGTGGGAGTCCGTGCTCGACGCGGCCGGCGTACCCTCCGGCCCGATCAACGACTATGCGCAGGCCATGGCGCACCCGCAGGCGCAGCACCTGGGCACGCGCATCGGGATCCCGCACGCGACGGGCGTCGAAGCCCCCGGCATCGCCAGCCCGATGCGCTTCTCGAAGACCCCGGTGGAATACCGTTTGGCCCCGCCCATGCTGGGCCAGCACACGCGAGAGGTGCTCAGCGAGCGGCTCGGCCTCGCGGCCGGTGAGATCGAGCGGCTCGAAGCGGCGCGCGTGATCGAATGCGCCAAGGGGGCCTGACTTCGGGCCTGCCGCAGCCTTACCGCAGCCGGAATCTCACCGGCACCAGCGCCTCGCGCGGCGCGCTGGACGGGAGCGAGCGCAGCGTGCGCGCGGCGCGCACGGCGGCCTGGTCGAGGATCGCGTGGCCGCTCGAGGCCTCTACCCGCGCGGCGATCGCGTTGCCGGCTTCATCCAGAAACAGCATCACCAGCACCTCGCCCTCCAGCCCGCGCTCGATGGCTTCGAGCGGGTAGAGCAGTTCGCGCGCGATCTGCTCGCGGGCCTTGCGCGCCGCTTCGCCGGTCAACTGTTCCACACCAGGGGTTGTGGCCGCGCGCCGGGTCGGCTCGGGCGGGCGCACGAGGCGCTTTTCCACGGGCTTCGCCGCAGGTTTCAGGGCAGGCGCGGCCTCACGCGGGTTATCCTCCCGCTTCAGCAGCTCAGGCTGCGGAGCCGGCAGCGACAGCGGCTCGGTGAGCCTGACTTTCAGCGCGGGGTCCGGCGGACGCGCGATGGCGGGCAGCAGGGTGGCAAGGCGCGCGCCCTGCGCAAGCAGCGCCGCGTGCAGCACGAGCGACAGGGCGAGGGCCCGCGCGAGCGGGAAATAGATTTCGGGTTTCATGGACAGATGCCGGCAAACATTCTAGCGACGATCCTGGTGGTGGCCCTGGCGATGCTCGCCGCGCCGGCACACGCGCAGATCCAGTTCCCGTTCCAGCTCTTTCGCTCCACCGGCCTGCCGGACACGGTGGAGTTCGGCTCGCGCATCGAGAACGGCGACCTCGCCGCGGCCACGGAGTGGCTCGACCGCGGCCTCGACCCCGATTTTGTCGGCGACCGCATCGGCACGGGCCTGATGATCGCGGCGTGGCAGGGCAATATCCCGATGATGGAACTGTTCGCCGCCAAAGGCGCGGACATCAACCGGATGAACGCCCTCGGCGAGCAGGCGCTCATGCACGCGGCCTGGCGCGGCAACCTGGACGCGGTCACCTGGCTCCTCGGCAAGGGCGCCGCGATGAACCGCAGCGCAAAGCAGTGGACGGCCCTGCACTACGCGGCGTTCTCGGGCAAGGACGACGTGGTGAGGTACCTGGTGGCGCGCGGGGCAGACCTCGACGCCCGCAGCCCCAACGGCTCTACCCCGCTGATGATGGCGGTCTACGAGGGCAAGGATTCCACCGTCAGGCAGCTCGTCCGCCTCGGCGCGGATCGCAAGGCGGTCAACGACGCCGGCGAAGGCGCCATGCAATGGGCCTTCAAGCACGACAAGCTGGCGATCGCGCGCGCGCTCGAGAGCATGGAGGAGTTCGCCGCGGCGGCCAGCCTGCCCAAATCGAACTGGACCCCGACGGTGCGTTCCCTGCCGGTCACGGCGACGGCGCCCACGCCCGAGGCGGTCGCGGCCGCGCCGCTGGCCGCAACCGTACCGGTCGCGAGCCCGGAAGTGCGCGCGCAGATTGCAGAGCTCACGCGTATCCGCAACCAACTTGCCGCTCGCGGCCTCGACCAGGAGGTGCAGAAAGTCGATCGAAGGATCGCTGCGCTGCGCGTCAGGCTCGCCAAGCCCGGCGGCGACCTCCGCCGGCCCGCCACGCTCGAGATATCGGCCGAGCGCAGGGCGCCGACCAGGCAGAAGTCGACCCTGCAGTACCCGGAAAGCAACTAGTCAGGCACACATCGGAGGATTCGGCATGGACTTGGGACTCTCGGGGCGCCGCGCGCTCGTCACCGGCTCCACCGCCGGGATCGGGTACGCGATTGCGCATGGCCTCGCGGCCGAAGGTGCGCATGTGGTGGTCACCGGGCGCACGCAGGCCTCGGTGGACGCTGCGCTCGCCCGGCTCAAAGGCGGGCTGCCGAACGCTTCCGTTGAGGGCGTGGCGGCCGATTGCGCAACGGCCGAGGGCGCGGAGCGGGTCTTTGCGCGCGTCGGCACGGTCGACATCCTCGTCAACAACCTCGGCATCTACGACCGCCGGCCGTTCTTCGAGATCGACGACGCCGAGTGGATGCGCTATTTCGAGGTCAACGTGCTCTCGGGCGTGCGCTTCGCGCGCCGCTACGCGCCCGCGATGGCGAAGCAGGGCTGGGGCCGGATCCTATTCGTGTCGAGCGAGTCGGGCCTCAACATCCCGAAGGAGATGATCCATTACGGCACGACCAAGACGGCGCAGCTGGCCGTCTCGCGGGGCCTCGCGATGGAGCTCGCAGGCACCGGCGTGACCGTCAACGCGCTGCTGCCGGGGCCGACCACCACCGAGAACACGAGCCGCATCCGCGAGGCGCGCGCCACGGCCGCGGGCAAGACGGTGGCGCAAATCGAACAGGAGTTTTTCCGGGACTACCGGCCGACGACGCTGCTGGGACGGTTCACTTCGGCGGTGGAAGTCGCCAACCTCGCGGTCTACCTGTGCGGCACCGGCGCTTCGGGCACCTCCGGCGCGGCGATGCGCGTGGACGGCGGGGTGGTGAACCAGATCATGTGAGGCCCGCTACGCGATGCCCAGCACCGTGCGCACGCCCTTGAGCAGGTTCTCGCTCTTGAAGGGCTTGGTGATGTAGCCGTCGGCCCCGCCGATGAGGCCTTTCATCACGCTCGCGCGCGTGGCCTCGGCGGTGGTCATGATGACCGGCGTGGTCCTGAGCGCGGGCACCTGTTTCATCTTCTGCAGGATCTCGAAGCCGTTGGTTTCCGGCAGGTTCACGTCGAGCAGCACGAGGTCGGGCAGCGGGGTCTTCGTGAGCTCGGCCACGATCTCGGTGCGGTTCTTCGCGATGCGCATCCCGAACCCGGCGGTGGTGAGCAGCCGCTCGACCAGCGCGCAGAAATCCGGGTCGTCGTCGATCAGCAGCACCGAGAACTTTTCGTCCGCGGCGTGCGCGCGCGCGCCGGACGGGCGGTGCGCGATGCTCACGTAGAAGCCGTCGCCCTGCAGGGCGGCGACGCTGTTCGCCGCCTCGCGGTCCGCGCTGGCCTTGGCGCCTTCGGACGGCTCGGCCGGTGCGGCCGGACCAGAGAGAAACGAACTCAGGTCGAGCCCCATCTCTTCTTCGATGGTGGGCTGGCGCAGGAGCCCGTCGCTCATCAGCATCCGCAGGAGCGTGCGCACCGTTTCAGCGGGGATGTGTTTCAGCTGCTGCTCGATGTCGCCGACGTTGGCCTTGCCGTCGACGGCCACCAGCACCTCCAGCACCTCGGCGGGCAGGGAGGTGGCGCTGCCGTTGATCTCTGCGTCGCCTTTGTCGGTGATGCGGAATACGTCGAGCGGATAGACCGGCAGGACCTCCCGGTTCTCGGCCGAAAACACATCGACTTTGCGATAATCGACTGCCATGGTCCGTCCAATGTACTCTGGACCGGATGGAAAGGTAAAGTAAGCGTACCGACAGCCCCGGCGCCGTTTTGCGGCGTCCCCTTTTCGAGGCCAGCGCAATGCATATCGTCATCGCCCAGATGAAACATGAGACCAACACCTTCTCGCCGGTGCCCACGCCGATCCAGCGTTTCGCCGTCGGCACGCCCATGCCGCACGAGGGCGAGGCCGGGGTCCGGGCGCTGCGCGGCACGGGTTCGGCGATCGGAGCCTTCATCGAGCTGGCCGAAAAGGCCGGCGCGCGGATCACCCTGCCGGTGGCGGGCAGCGCCTGGCCCAGCGGCCCCGTCGAGGACGAGGCGTTCGAGTACATGGCGGGGCGGATTTGCGATGCAGTAGGCAAACGCAGTTCACCCCACGTCGACGCCATCCTGCTCGACCTGCACGGCGCGATGGTCACCCAAAGCCACGAGGACGGCGAGGGCGAATTGCTTTCGCGCGTTCGCAAGCTCGCGCCGAAGACGCCGATCGGCGTGGCGCTCGACATGCACACCAACCTGTACCCGGCCATCGTCGGCAACTCGGATGTGATTGCCGGCTACCAGACCTACCCGCACGTGGATGTCTACGAGACCGGGATGCGCGCGGGAAAGGCGCTCTTTGCCATGCTCGAAGGCCGCGCAAAGCCGTCCATGGCCTGGGGCCAGCGCCCGATGCTGCCGCATGTCATGCGCCAGTCCAGCCTCGATTCGCCCAACCGCGAGATCCAGGCGCGCGCCATCCAGATGGAAAAGGACGGTGCGCTGTGCGCGAGCCTGTTCGTCGGCTTCCCACACGCCGACATCGTCAACGCGGGGCTGTCGGCGGTGGTGGTCACCAATGACGACCCGGCGCTCGCGCGCCGCTGGTGCGACGAGCTGCTCGACATGGCGTGGAACTCGCGCGCCAGGTGGGTCTATGAAGTCGAGCCGCTGGAGAAGTCATTCGCGCGGGCCAAGGAGATGCGGGCGCGGCCCGTGGTGCTGCTCGACCATTACGACAACGCGGCCTCCGGCGGCACCATGGACACCATGGCCGTGCTGGCCGGGATCCTGGAGGCGCGGCTCGACAACGTCGGAGCGTTCGCGGTCTACGACCCGGCGGCGGTCGTGGCAATGCAGAAAGCGGGGCTCGGCGCGCGCGTCACGCTGCCGCTGGGCGGCAGGCTCGACATGCCGAGCCTTGGCCTCAAAGGCGCGCCGCTCACGGTGACCGGTACGGTGAAGAACCTCACCAACGGTCAGTTCAGGAACCGCGGCCCGATGTCGAAGGGAGTGCTCATGGACATGGGGGCAACTGCGGTGCTCGGCACCGGGCGGGTCGAGATAATCGTCATTTCACGCCAGCAGGAACCCAACGACCTCGAGTGCTTCGCCTCGCAGGGCATAGACCCGGCGAAGAAGGACTACCTGATGCTGAAGAGCCGGGTGCACTGGCGCGCGGGCTTCGGCGACCTCGCTCAGGCCACGGTCGAATGCGCCGGCGTCGGCGTGTGCACCTCGGACTACGGAGTGCTCGACTTCAGGAAAGTCCGCCGCCCGATCTACCCGCTGGACCCGATGTAGCAGGGAGGGGGTAACGGGGGAACCGCAGGTTCCCCTGTTCCGAGCTCAGTCCTTGCTATACGGTCTTACCGCCCTCATTTCGACGGTAAGCCCGATCCCTTCTGCCGCGTCCACCAGCCGGTCAAGGCTGAAGGCGTCGTAGTTGTTGCACAGCCGGCTGGTCTGGGCGATGGAGAGGCCCATGAAATCGGCCGCGTCGGTGCGGCTGATGTCGAGTTCCTCGATGCGATGCTGGATGCGCGTGCGCAGTTGCGCGCGCAGGCGGGAACTCGGCGGTACTTTGGTCTTGGCTTTTGCTTTTGCCACGGTCTTACTCCCGAAAGTTGCTTTCCAATATTGAAATGTTACCGCGATGCGGGTTCGGATGGGCGGCAGGATTGCACAAATAGATATGCCGCCGGAAGGGTCTTGCGAAACTTGCATGGACCGCCGGCGCCAAGCACGGGGCTTGAATCATCCCGCCCCGCCCCCATCTGGCACCCATGAGATCGCGCGACATACACAGCTTCATGTGGGGCGAGGCACTGGCGCTTCTGGACCAGGCCGAGCGCTTGCAGAAGGCGTTCTATCGCCCGCTTGACGCAAAAGCGGAACGCAGTTGGGAGCCGCCGGTGGACGTCGTCGAGTCGTCCGACGCGCTGTTCGTCCATGTGGCCCTGCCGGGTGTGGCGCCCGACGCCATCGTCGTCGGGCTCGAGCCGGATGCTGTGACAGTGTCAGCCATCAAGGGGTTCCCCATGACCGCGCGTGGCGCGCGACTACACCGCGTGGAGATCCCATACGGGCGTTTTTTCCGCCGCGTGCCGTTGCCGCTCCACCGGCTGGAACCCGCGGGGCGGTCCTACATCGACGGCTGCCTCACCCTCGCGTTCCGCAAAACCGCAGTGCAGGAGTAGACGAAATGAAAACCGATTCGATCGAAGCCGCATCGCAACTCACGCCCGGCTCCGGCGGCCACAAGCCGCTGCCGGCGGACGCGCTCGCCATCGTGCCCCTGCGCAACATGCTGCTCTTTCCCGGCATCGTCGCGCCGGTCACGTTCGGGAGGGAAAGCTCGGTCGCCGCCGCGCAGGACTCGGTCAAGGCCGAGCGCCGCATCGGGTTCCTCCTGCAGCGCGATGCCTCGCAAGACAAGCCCGCGCCGGAAGACCTCTTCTGGGTCGGCACCAGCGGCCTGATCCTGCGCTACATCACCGGCTCGGAGGGCGCGCACCACATGGTTGTGCAGGGCCAGGAGCGCTTTCGCGTGCTCGAGTTCCTCGAAGGCTGGCCTTTCCTCGTCGCGCGCGTGGCGGCGGTCGAAACCACCGGCGACGAAACGAGTGCCGCGATCGAGGCGCGCTTCCACCAATTGAAGCAGCGCGCCGCCGAGGCGCTGGGGCTGCTCCCGCAGGCGCCGGACGAGCTCGCGGGCGTCATCGCGGGCATGACCTCGGCCTCCGCGCTGACCGACCTCGTGGTCAATTTCATGGACGTGAAGGTCGCGGAAAAGCAGTCGCTGCTGGAGTGCTTCGACCTCGAGGCCCGCCTCGACCGGGTGCTGAAGATCCTCGGCGAACGCGTCGAGGTGCTGCGCATCTCGGCCAGGATCGGCGAGGAAACCAAGAAGGCGTTCGACGAACGCCAGCGCGAGCACGTGCTGCGCGAGCAGATGCGCCAGATCCAGAAGGAACTGGGCGAGTCCGACGACGGCGCGGCCGAGAACGAGGAACTGAGGAAGGCCATCGAAGCGGCCGGGATGCCGGAAGACGTCGCCAGGCACGCCAAAAAGGAACTCAAGCGCCTCGAGAGGATGTCCGACTCGTCCGGCGAGGGCTCGATGCTGCGCACTTACCTCGAGTGGCTCACCGAGCTGCCCTGGAAGGCGGAAGAAACCCAGCCCATCGATATCGCGGAGGCAAGGCGCGTGCTCGACGCCGACCACTACGGCCTGGACAAGATCAAGCGCCGCATCCTCGAATGGCTGTCGGTGAGGAAGCTCGCGCCCGAGGGCAAGAGCCCGATCCTGTGCTTTGTCGGCCCGCCCGGCGTGGGCAAGACCTCGCTCGGCCAAAGCATCGCGCGCGCCACGGGGCGCAAGTTCCAGCGCGTGGCGCTGGGCGGCGTGCATGACGAGGCCGAGATCCGCGGCCACCGGCGCACCTACATTGGCTCGCTGCCGGGCAACATCCTCCAGGCGCTCAAGCGCGCGCAGAGCCGCTCGGCGGTGTTCATGCTGGATGAAATCGACAAGGTCGGCGCGGGCGGCTTCCACGGCGACCCGGCCTCGGCGCTCCTCGAGGTGCTCGACCCCGAGCTGAACTCGAAATTCCGCGACAACTACCTTGGCGTCGTTTTCGACCTCTACAAGTTGCTGTTCATCGCGACGGCGATCGTGCTCGACACGATTCCCGGCCCTTTGCTCGACCGAATGGTGTTC
>JANNWA010000416.1:0-2199 GCA_031408275.1 Pseudomonadota bacterium | reverse complement strand
ACGCTGGTGGAGTCGGCCACCGTCGGCACCGTAGGCGTAGGCGAGGCTACCGTCCCGCCGCTCGTGCCGCTGCTGCGCCTCCTCGGCGTCGATGAGGACGATTTCCTCAGGCAGTGCCACGCGACCTACAAGCTCGGCATCAAGTTCGTCGACTGGAACCGCGGCGCAGCGGGCCTCGCGGGGAAAGACGAAGTCTGGCACCCCTTCGGCCCGATCGGCTCGCCGGTGGTGGAAAACCTGCCGCTGTTCCACCACTGGCTGAGGGACAAGCGCGCCGGCCTCGAGACCGGCACGTACACGTCCTATTCCCTGCAGGCCCTGCTCGGCGACATGGGCCGCGCGCCGCGCACGCTCACGCAGGGCTCGATCATCACCCGGCACGGCGCGTACGCATACCACCTCGACGCACGCGCGTTCGCGGACTACCTCGCCAGGCTCGCGACGCAGCGCGGCGTCATACACATCACGGACGACGTGCGCAACGTCGAGCTCGACGGCCGCGGTTTCATCAGTGCGGTAGACACGGCCGGGCATGGCCGGCTCGCCGCCGACCTGTACATCGACTGCAGCGGCTTTGCCGGGCGGCTGGTCGAACAGGCGCTGGGCGATGCGCACATCGACTGGTCGAACCACCTGTTCTGCGACCGGGCCGTGGTCCTGCCCACGCCGCGCGAGGCGCCGATGCCGCCCTACACCAGGGCCACGGCCCTGAGCGCGGGCTGGGCGTGGAAGATCCCGCTCAACCATCGGGTGGGCAACGGGTACGTTTACTCGAGCCGCTTCATCTCCGACGACGCGGCAGCCGCGGAGCTGCTCGCACATGCCGGACACGACCTGGGCCAGGCTTCGCCCGGGCTGCTGAAGATGCGCGTCGGCCGGCGCGCAAACTTCTGGGTGAAGAACTGCGTGTCGATCGGCCTGGCGGCCGGGTTCCTCGAGCCGCTCGAGTCCACCGGCATCTTCCTCATCCAAAGGGGCGTGGAGACGCTGCTCGACCATTTTCCCGACGCCCGGTTCAACGGCGCTCTGGTGCGCAGCTACAACGCGCGCATGGGCGCCGAATTCGAGCAGGTGCGCGATTTCATCATCCTGCACTACTTGCTCAATCGCCGCGAGGACGACGGGTTCTGGAAAGCCAACCGCGAAGCAGCGCCTCCAGACTCGCTCGCGCAGACGCTGGATTTCTACGAGCAGACGGGATTGCTCGACTGGCTGAACCCGTCGCTCTTTCGCGAACCCAGCTTCTACGCGATCGTCGCCGGCTTCGGCCGGCTGCCGCGCACCCACCATCCCATGGCCGACCAGGCGGATCCCGAGAAGTCGCGCCAGGCGATGGCAGCGATCAAGGCGCAGAACCTCGCGCTGGCGCAGTCGCTGCCGGATCACGCCGCGCTGATCGAAGCCGTCAACGCAGCCGGACCGCGCTAGATCAGGACGCCCCGCCGACGATCGCGTTGAAAGACATCGAGCGCCTTTCGCCTGCACCGCGAAAAGGCTCCGCCCCATGCAGCAACCAGCCGGGAAAAATATAGAAATCCCCTACCTTGGGCTTGAAGCTGATCAGGGACTTCGAGAAACGCTGCTTTCCGCCGATCAGGAAGTTGATGTAGCCCGCGTGCCTTCCCGAGATGTAGGTCTTCAGCTCCTCGGCCGCGTCGATCTCGGGCACCTTCAGGTATAGCACTCCCGAGAGGTCGGACGAATGGAAATGCACTGGGCTCGGGGTACCCGCGTACTGGCTGATCACCCAGAACACTTCGAAATCGATCGTTTCGGCCACCGTGCTTTCCGCGCCAGCGAGATAGCGCCGCAGCAGGCGCCCCGTGTGCTCGGCCAGGGAATCCGCTCCTGCCTCGTAGATCAGCGCCGCGGGCAGGATGAGTTCCCTGCCCGTGCCGGGCGTGACCTGCTTGTCGGCGTAGCGGTTGATGCGGTCGATGACGGTGGCCGGCAACGTGGCCTTGGCGATCATCGGCCCGAACGGCGAATAGAACTCCAGTGACGGGTCACCGGCGTCGGCGAGGACGGGGCGGGCTTCGGCCTCGTATTTCTTCAGCTGCCTCTCTTTGGTCGCCATGGCCTTCCCGCTGGATGTTCCGGAGTGTAAATCCGTAAGTTTTAGTTGTGGATATCTAATACAGGAGCCGGTCTCCTGTCAGTCTGTGTACTGATACCAGTACAAATTTCGCACTGACGGGC
>JANNWA010000415.1:0-1529 GCA_031408275.1 Pseudomonadota bacterium | reverse complement strand
CGGTCAAGGTCAGCGCCGCGAAACTCGGGATCCTCAGGAACGCGGGGCCGGTCGGCGTGCAGATCGAGCGCACGCGATAGCGTACCGGACGATCAGTCCTCCAGCGCGACCTCGACCAGGACCGGGTTCAGCGTGCGCACTATTTCCGCAGGCGCGATGCAAACGAGGAACCCACGCCGGCCGCCGTTGATCCAGATCTTCTCCAGCGCAAGGATCGATCCTTCCACATAGACCGGCATCTTCTTGCGGGTGCCGAACGGCGAGGTGCCGCCGACCTGGTAACCGGAGTGGCGCTGCGCGACCTCGGGCTGGCAGGGTTCGATCTTCTTCCTGCCCGCCTGGCGCGCGAGGTTCTTGGTCGACACCTTGCGGTCGCCGTGCATGAGCACCAACAACGGCGCGCGCGCCTCGTCTTCCATCATCAGCGTCTTGACCACCGAGTGCTCCGGCACCCCAAGCGCTTCCGCCGACACGGCGGTGCCCCCTTTTTCCACGTACTCGTAGAAGTGTTCGGTGAACGCGACGCCGGCCTTGCGCAGGAACTGCGTCGCCGGGGTTTCGCTGTGGCTGGGCCTCTTCATCCGACCTCATCCTCTCGGATGGTGCATCGCGTGCAGCTTTTTCAACCGCTCCTTCGCCACATGCGTGTAGATCTGCGTGGTGGAAATATCCGCGTGGCCGAGCAGCATCTGCACCACGCGCAGGTCGGCGCCGTGGTTGATCAGGTGCGTTGCAAAGGCATGCCGCAGCACGTGCGGCGAGAGCGCCTTGCCCGGAATAGCCTTGTCCCCGTGGCGCCGGATGATGTGCCAGAACGCCTGCCGCGTCATGCCCGCGCCGCGCTCGGTGACGAACAACGCGTCGCTTTGCGCCTTCTTGAGGAGCAGCGGCCGTGCGTCGACGAGGTACCGCTTCACCCAGTCCACCGCCTCCTCGCCCAGCGGCACGAGGCGCTCCTTGGAGCCCTTGCCCATGATGCGCACCACGCCCGCCTCGAGATTGGCCTCGAACATCTTCATGCCCACGAGTTCCGAGACGCGCAGGCCCGAGGCATACAACACCTCCAACATCGCCCGGTCGCGCAGGCCCAGCGGCGCGTTGACCTCGGGCACGGCAAGCAACGCTTCGACGTCCGCTTCTGTGAGCGTCTTCGGGAACCGGGGCACCCGCTTGGGCGAATCGAGCTTCAGCGTGGGATCGGCTTTCAGCCGCCCCTCGCGCAGGCAGTAGTGATAGAAACGCTTGAGGGTGGAGAGCATGCGCGCGTCCGAAGAGGCGCGATGGCCGGCGCCGGCCGACGTATGCCGTGCGCTGAAAAAACCCTGCAGGTCTGCATCCCCGGCCTGCAGCAGCGAGCGGGACCTGGCCTTGGCCAGCCAGCCCGAAAACAGCTTCAGGTCGCGCCGGTAGGCTTCGAGCGTGTTTTTCGCCAGCCCGTCCTCGAGCCAGAGCGCGTCGGAAAACGCATCGACCAGCGCGGCGTCGCCGCCCGGCCCGCCCCCCCTATCGCCTACGCCTTCCCGTGCCAC
>JANNWA010000414.1:0-2023 GCA_031408275.1 Pseudomonadota bacterium | reverse complement strand
TGAAGACTGGCTCCTGGCGAGGACCTTCCTCAAAAAGTGGCAGCAATTGCCCTATAGCCTAAACGCCCTCCGATGCCACCCCAAATGCCCCTGATCCGGCCATAACGCCCGATCCTCCGGCCCGCGAATCTCCCGATCGCTCAACTCCAGCAGCACCCCAGGCACGTTGTGACTCAGCCCGAGCTACCGCGACACGATCACCGCATACCCCTCCGACACCCCGACCAGCCCCTCGTCGAAGCTCCAGTGGCACAGCTTGCACAGCGCCATGCCGTAGGGGAAAGGTGACGATGCGCGTGCCGCAGAAGGCGCACCGGTGGTCGTAGTGGAGCACGATGGCCCGGCGGAACCCCTGGTCGCGCGCGGCGGGGAAAAAATAAAGCCTGGCCCCCGGCGGAAAAGCACGACTGCAGCAGCGCGCCGGCCAGCGCCTGCCGCCCGGCCGCGCTCGTCATATGCGCGAACAGCGCCTCGTCCACCTCGGCCCCCAGCGCCACGTTGCGCAGCTGCGCGACGCTCGCGATCGAATCGATGACGGGGCCGGTGATGTTACGGACGGGCAGGGGGCAGGTCACCACCCGCCCCGTACTTCCTGAATAACCCCGTCACCACCCCGAAAATCTCCAGCCCGTCCCCCGGGCGGATCACCGCGTAAGCCTTGTTCGCGGGCCGCAGCACGAACCGGCCCTTTTCCCGGGCCAGGATTTTCAGCGTGTACTCGTTGTCGACGATCGCGACGACGATGTCGCCGACCGAAGCGCCGTCGCGCTTCTCAACCACGACGGTATCGCCATCGAGTATCCCGGCATCGATCATGGAATCGCCCTTGACCCGGATGAGCACGCTTTTGGCGGGGCGGGGAACCAGGTGCGCGTCGATCATCAGTGCATCGGGCACGGTATCCGCAGCAGGGGACGGAAGGCCGGCGCGCACGTTCTCGGCCACGCCGCGCGCAAAGAACCGGCGGCCGGGTTTGAGCCGCCGGTCCGGCGCGCTCTCGAGCAGTTCCTCCGCCTTTAAGCGCTGCACCATCTCGGCCACGGAGGCCTTGGAGCGCAGTCCCACGAGCTTGCCGATCCCGGCGTAGGAGGGCAGCACGCGGTGGTCGGCGTAGTAGGTCTGGAGGAGGGCGAGATATTGACGGTCAGTAGCCACCGGGCTAGTATACCGAACGATCGTTCGCCATGGAACGGGAGGTCCTTTGAAGCAGGCAGCAAAGCAGCCGGTTCCTATTTCCCCAGGCATCGCAACGCTTTACCGCGAGGTACGCGCAGTGCTGGAGCAGGCGCGCGCATCCGCCCATCGAGCGGTCAACTTTGCGATGGTGCAGGCCTACTGGCAGGTCGGAAAGTTGATCGTCGAGCACGAGCAAAAGGGCAAGAGCCGCGCTGACTATGGCGAAGCGGTAGTTGCCAGCCTGGCCGAACGGCTGACACGGGAACTGGGGCGCGGATTCGACGAACGCAATCTCTGGTATATGCGCAGTTTCTATCTTGCGTTCCCGATTCTGAACGCACCGCGTTCAGAATCGCCCAGCCCGACCAGACGGGCTGCGCCTGGCCTGCGCGCGGAGCTTTCATGGACCCATTACCGGCTGCTGCTGCGCGTCGAGAACCTCGAGGCGAGACAATGGTACATGCGCGAGGCGGTAGAACAGAACTGGTCGAGCCGCCAGCTCGACCGGCAGATCTCGGTGCTCTACTACGAGCGCCTGCTTGCCAGTCGAAAGAAGGCATCCGTGCGCAAGGAGGCCGTAGAGAAAATGGCCAAGATCGGACCGGAGGAATTCATCCGCGATCCCTACGTGCTCGAATTCCTGGACCTGAAAGACTTCCCGGAGCTGCGCGAATCCAAGGTCGAACAGGCGATTATCGACAACCTGCAGTCCTTCTTGCTCGAATTGGGCAAGGGGTTTTCGTTCGTAGCGCGGCAGAAGAGAATGCGCTTCGAGGACGAGGATTTCTATGTGGACCTGGTGTTCTACAACTACCTGCTCAAGTGCTTTGTCCTGATCGACCTGAAG
>JANNWA010000413.1:0-14351 GCA_031408275.1 Pseudomonadota bacterium | reverse complement strand
CGTTTAACAGGCGGCGAAGGCCGCCGAAAACGTGGTCTGTCCCTGATTAGCGCAGTTTGGCGAGGTTCCTGGGCGTGGCCCGGGCGAAGGCTTCGGGGCCTTCGCCGCCCGCGGCGCCGAGCGGGATCGTCGCGTCATAGATCCATTTGGTGCTTTGCGCCGCGCCGTGCCCGACGGGGTGCGGCATCGCGTCCGAGACGGGCCCGCTGGCGCCTGCGATCATTGCGATGTCGCTTTGCGCATGCACGCGGCTCGCCATCGCCCAGATCAGTTCGGCCGGGTCGGTGGCGCTCACGTCGGGGTCGATCGCGATGGCGAGGCGCGCAAGCGTGCTCGGCCCCGACAGCGCGGCCAGCAGCGCGGTCTTTGCCTGCCCGGCCACCCGGGGCGCAAGCTGCACGATGGTGACGAGCCCGCCGGCCTGGGCCGGGCAGTGCACGTCGCGCAGGTCGAGGCCGCCTTCGATCGAGCGCAGGTGGCGGGCGGTGAGGATCTCGGCGGCGACCGCCATTGCGCCCGTGACGTCGAAGGGCTGTACATCGCTCGGCTGGACGGTGCTGCACGAGTCGTAAGTGAATCGCACCGTATCGAGCGTCACGCCGGCATACCCGGATATCCCGGCGATCGCGCTCGTATGGCTGGGCGCGCCGGGATCGATCTCGCCGTCGATCAGCGCGCGCGCGTCCACGGGGTAGGGCAGGCCCGCGCTGCCCGCGATTGCGACGGGGGCGCCGGAAAGTGCGCCCGCCAGGGAATAGTCGGCGTGCGCGCCGAGCGAGCCGATCGCCGCCGCCAGCATCACCCCGGCGGGGGCGCCGATCACGAAGCGGGCGCGCTGGCGCCTGGAGAGCAGCATCGCCAGGCGCGGGGTGTCGAGCGCGATCTGCAGGACCTCGCCCGAGCGGAACGCCCGCGCGAGGCACAAGGAATCGCCCAGCACGAGCACGCCCGTGAAGATCTGCCGGTGGTCGCTGGGCAGCGCATCGAGCCGCGCAGCGCGCAGCGCGGGGGCCGGTGTCTCCAGGGGCGCCACTAGTGTCTCCGAGCGGTCGCGTAGCGTGAACGCAAACCCCTCCTCGCGCACGCCCAGCGCGCGCGCCCACTCGGCGCGTCCCGCAGGATTGGCTGTCCACGCATGGCGGGCTCGGGCGGCGGCGTCCAGGCGGGGGTCGAGCGTCGCGTCGAAGAGTGCCTTGGTGCCGGTACGATGCATGGGGTCGGCGCCCGGATCGAGAGGCGAGGCGTTGTCGAGCGTGAATACGCGCGTGCGGTCGATGCGTGTGAGGTCGGTGGCGGGATCGAAACGCGAGGACAGCGCGCGCAGCACCTGCCACGGGTCGCTGATGTCGATGTCGGCATCGACGGCGACCAGCAGCTTGGGATGCAGGTACGGGCTGGCGGCAGCGGCCATCAGCGCGGTTTTCGCCTGCCCGGCGTAGCGCGGCCGCATGCGCAGCGCGACGATCAGCGGCGACATGCCGCCCGGGCAGCGGATGTCCTCGAGGTTGATCAAGCCGCCGTCGACCGTCTTGAGGTGCTCGGCGAGCTTGGCCTCCACCACTGCGCAGGTGATCGAGTGGGCGTCGGACGGCGGCATGCCGCAGCTCATCGCGTAGAACACGGGCTTCGCGCGCCGCGTGATCGCCTTGACGCGGAACACCGGCGCTGTGCCCACCTTGGAGTACGTGCCGGTGACCTCGCCGAACGGGCCTTCGGGGGAGATCTCGTCGGGGAGGATCTCGCCCTCGAGCACCAGTTCCGCGTCGGCCGGCACTTCGATGTCGATGGTCTTGCATTTGACCAGGCGCACGGGCTCGCCCAGCAGCCCGCCCGCGATCGCCAGCTCGTCCGTGCCGAAAGGCGCGACGAAAGCCGACGCGAACATGATGAGGGGGTGCCCGCCGATCACCATGGCCGCTTCCATCGGGCGGCCGAGCGCCTGGTGCATCTGGTGGATGCGCATGGCCTGGCGCGGCAGCATGTAGTAGCCGGTGGTGTTCCTGCCGAGGATCTGCGCGCGGTGCACCGACATGTTGCGGACGCCGGTCTTCGGATCCTTGATGATGCACATGCCCGAGGCAATGTAGCGGCCCGGGTCGCGGTCGGAGGTCCACATCGCCGGGATCTTCATGAGGTCGACCGCATCGCCGGTCTCGACGATCTCCTGCACGGGCGCCTCATCCACCATCACCGGAGGTACGAGGTCCCGCAGGCGGCGCGCGAACGTCTCGACGACTTCCGATTCGGGCAGGCCTAGCGCGATCGCCCACATCGAGCGGTCCATCACCAGCTGGCTGGCCACCTCCCAGCCCGGAAACCCGGCGAGGTCGGTGAACAGGCACGCCTTCTGGTGCTCCACGTACGTCCGGTACGAGAGCGCCGAGACGTTTTGGTCGACGTCTGCGGGGCTGACGAAGACCTGCAGCCGGCCGGCTGCGGCGAGCTCCTCGAGGTGGCGGCCCAGGGACTGCTTCGAGGTTTCCGTCATTGCTGCGGGTGCGTTCATTGCGGTTCTGGCGAAGGAAAACGAGGCTTGATTGTCCGTCAAAGCGCGGTCCAGCACGAATTTGCCGGCACGGCGGCGCGGTTTGCAGCGGCTTCCGCGTGCATGTTACAAAAGTGTTTACAAAATTGTAATCCAAAAGATAGTATCTGCCGATCGCGCGAACCGGATGTCCGCCCCATCGTGAGCAAAATAGAACGTAAGCCGGAAAAAGCGGCACGGAAGGCGACCCGTGCAAAAGCGCATGTCCGAAGCGGCAGGCCCATGCAGCAGGGCCTCAACCGCACCGGGCAACTGATTGAAGTCCTGCGCGAGCGAATTGCCCGGCAGGAGGCCGCCCCCGGCGCCAAGCTCGGTGAACTGGAGCTCTCGGTTGAGTTCGGCGTCCCCCGGACACAGGTACGCGAGGCGTTCTCGGCGTTGGAGCAGCGCGGCCTGATCGAGAGGATTCCCAACCGGGGCGCGATCGTCGCGCGGCTGGACCCGGCCAACGTCTTCCATATCTACGACACGCGCGAAGTGCTGGAAGGCCTGTGCGTGCGGCTGGCGACATTGAACGCGCCAAAAGAGTCCTGGCGGGACTTGCTGGATCTGTTCAGGGGGCCGATGCAGCGCTACGTCGAGAAAAGCGACTTCGATGCCTTCCTCGCCGGCTACGCGCAGTTCCGCGAACGCAGCATCGAGGCGGCGGGGAATCCGGTGCTCGCGCAGATGCTGGACAGCATCTACGAGAAGACCCAGGTCCTGATCCGCCGGATCATCATTCTTCCCGGCCGGGCGCAGCAGGGTTTGCGCGAGCACGTTGCAGTGCTGGAGGCGATGCATCGCGGCGATGCGGACGCCGCGGAGGCGCTGCGACGCGAGAACATGCGCAGCGCCAAGGCGTGCCTGCAGAATTTCCAGAAATACGTGCTCTGACATGGATGCCCCGCAGCCCTCCGTCGCCCCGCAGTCGCCCGCCCCGGCGGGGCCGCTGGCGGGATACCGCGTGCTCGAAATGGGGTCCACCGTCGCCGGCCCGTTCTGCGGCCGCCTGCTGGCGGACTTCGGCGCGGAGGTCATCAAGGTCGAAACCGCCGAGGGCGACCCGGTGCGCACGATGGGCAAGCGTTTCCACGGCAAGTCGCTCTATGCAGCGAGCATCTTTCGCAACAAGGCGCTGATCTGCGTCGACCTGCGCCGCCCCGAGGGGCAGAAAGTGGTCTCCGAACTCGCGGCCAAGTGCGACGTCGTGGTGGAGAACTTCCGTCCCGGAGGCCTGGAGAAATGGGGGCTGGGGTATGCGCAGCTCTCCGCGATCAATCCGCGTCTCGTGATGGTACGGATCAGCGGCTTCGGCCAGGACGGGCCGTACAGCCAGCGCGCAGGGTACGGCGTGATCAGCGAGGCGGTGAGCGGATTGCGCCACCTGACCGGCGACCCGGACCGCCCGCCCACGCGGGTGGCGGTGTCGATGACCGACTACATCACCGGACTCTACAGCGCGTTCGGTGCGACCCTTGCGCTGCTCGCGCGCGAAAAGACCGGCCGCGGGCAATACATCGATTCGGCCCTGTACGAGTGCGCTTTCAGCTTCATGGAGCCGTGGATCCCGGCCTACGAGAAGCTTGGGCATGTCGCGACGCGCTCGGGCTCGCGCCTGCCCGAGAGCACGCCGAACAACCTCTACCCGACGCGGGACGGCGAGTTCATCCACATCACGGCGATGGGCGAAGCTGTGTTCCGGCGGCTCGCCGTCGCAATGGGGCAGCCGGGGCTCGCTGACGACGAGCGCTTTTCCCTGGCGGTCGCGCGCTCGGAGCGGCACGAGGAACTCGACGACCTGATCACGCACTGGACGATGCAGCACGGCATAGCAGCGCTCGAATCCGTGCTCGCGGACGCCAGCGTGCCGGCGACGCGGGTCTTCACCATCGCGGACATCTTCGGCGATCCGCACTATCGCGCGCGCGGCGCGATAGTGCGGGCCCCGGACGACGAGTTGGGCGAGGTTGCGATGGCCGCGGTCGTGCCGCGGCTATCGGAAACGCCCGGTGCCGTTCGGCATGCCGGTCACCGGGTCGGGCAGGATACGCGCCGCGTGCTCAGCGAACTGCTCGGCTTTTCCGCCGAGCGGATCGACGCCCTGGCTGCCACCGGCATCGTCACGTGCAACGACGCTGCGACCAAAGCTTCGCCTGGAGAAACAAGTCCATGAGTTCCCAAACCCCACCGGCATCCCACTTCGACGCCACGCTGCTCGCCTATGAGGAAAGGCTCGCCAGGGCGCTGGCCATGGGCGGTCCCGAAAAGCTCGCACGCCGCCAGGCCGCCGGGGTCCTCAACGCGAGGGAGCGGATCGCGTACCTGTGCGACCCGGGGAGTTTCATCGAATCGGGCCTGTTCGGCACTTCGGGGACTTTCCCGGCGGATCACGGCAAGACGCCGGCCGACGGCAAGATCGCGGGCTTCGGCAAGATCAACCAGCGCGAAGCCGGGCTCGTCGCCAACGACTTTACGGTGATGGGATCGTCCAGCGGCGCCACGAACGGCCGCAAGATCGGCCACATGAAGCGGGTCACCACGCAGCGCGGGATGCCGCTGGTATTTCTTGGCGAATCGTCCGGCGCGCGCATGCCCGACACGATGGGTGCGCGCGGGATGGGGTCCTTGCTCGGCAACGACGGGGCGCAGTACCAGCGCCTGCGCGAGACGCCGTGGGCGTCGGCTACGCTGGGGTTGTCGTACGGATCCTCGTCCTGGTACGCAGCGCTTGCGGATTTCAGCGTGATGAGGAAAGGCGCGGTGCTCGCGGTGTCGAGTCCCTTGCTCGCTTCGCTGGCCATCCGCGAGCAGGTGGATCCCGAAGAACTGGGCGGCTGGCGCCTCCACTCCGAGGTGACGGGCCTGGCCGACATGGTGGTCGATACCGATGAACAGGCGCTCGATGCGATCAAGGCCTTTCTTGGCTACCTGCCCAGCCACCACAACGAGGCGCCGCCGGTGCGCCCGGTGCCGGCGGGTTCCGGCGAGGGGATGCGCGACATCGTCAACCTGCTGCCGCCGAGCCGCACGCAGGTATACGACGTGCGCAAGGTGGTGCGCACGATTGTCGACAAGGACAGCTTCTTCGAACTCAAACCGCGATTCGGCAAGGTGGGCGTCACCGGATTGGCGAGGCTGGACGGGCGCACGGTGGGAATCCTCGCGAACAACCCATTGGTGAAGGGCGGCGCGCTCGATACCGATGCCTGTGAGAAATTCACCAGTTTCCTCGTGCTCTGCGATTCGTTCAATATCCCGGTCGTGATATTCGTCGACACCCCGGGTTTCGTGATCGGCACCGACGCGGAGAGGCATCGCGCGCCGGGAAAGATCATGAACATGATGAACGCGCTGGCGCTCATGACTGTGCCCAAGCTCTCGGTGATCCTGCGCAAGACCTACGGGCAGGCCTACCTCAACATGGGCGGGGGCAGGAATTCGGACGAGGTCGCCGCCTGGCCCACCGCCGAAATCAGCTTCATGGACTCGCGTTTCGCGGTCAAGGTCGTGCACGGCCTCGAACCGGGCGACGCCGGGTTCGACGCGGCGCTGGCCGAGATGGACCGGGCGAGCGAGGTATGGGATGCGGCCTCGATATTCGCAGTCCAGTCGGTGATCCGGCCGCAGGACACCCGCGACTACCTGGTTCGCATGCTGGAGGTGCATTCGTTGCGCCTGACCAAGGGCGTCGGGCAGCACCTGATGCGCGCCTGGCCTACGAGCTACTGAGAGAAAAAGGGGAATTGCATATGGCAAGGATTGAAGCAAAGACAGACGTGACCGGATCGGTGTGGAAGATCACCACCGTGGTCGGACAGAAGCTCGTACCGGGTGATACGGTGATGCTCATCGAGTCGATGAAGATGGAGATCCCCGTGATCGCCGAGGACGGCGGTACGATCAAGGAATTCCGCTATGCAGAAGGCGAAGCCGTCACCGAAGGCGAGGTCGTGGCGATTCTCGAGGGATGACCGCGCGATGAGCATCCAAGACCAGGCACCGGACACGGCGCGCGACGCAGAGGTTGCGGAACTCGCGCTGCGCCGCGCCGAGGCGGAGAAGCTCGGCGGGGACGAGTCCGTGCGCAGGCACCATGAGCAGGGCCGGCTGACGATCCGCGAGCGAATCGCGGGCGTGGTCGATACGGGCTCCTTCCAGGAAATCGGCAAGCTCACGGGACAGGGGCGCTACACGGACGGCGCGCTGACCGGCGTTACGCCCGCGCCGTACGTAATGGGCCTCGCCACCATCGACAAGCGGCCGGTCGCGGTCGGTGGCGAAGACTTCACGGTGCGGGGCGGCATAAGCTGGAGCGGCGAACGCAAGAAAGGCGGGCAGGGCGGTTTCGTCGAGGACCTCGCCCACCAGTACCGCATCCCGCTGGTGAACCTGATCGACGGCGCCGGCGGCAGCGTGACTTCGATCCAGCGCCGCGGCTACTCGGTGTTTCCCGGCGTGCACGGATTCGAGCGGTCCGTCGAGCTGATGGGCGAGGTGCCCGTCGTTTGCGCAGTGCTCGGGACGGCGGCCGGCGGGCCGGCGGGCCGGGCCATTCTTTCCCATTGGTCGGTCATGGTGAAGGACACGAGCCAGGTGTTCGCGGCGGGGCCGCCGGTGGTCGAACGCTCGCTCGGCCAGAAGATCTCCAAGGAGGACCTCGGCGGGCCGGCGATAGCGGTCGACGTCGCGGGCACGATCGACAACGCGGCCGCCAGCGAGGCGCAATGTTTCGAGATGATCCGCAGGTATCTCAGCTACATGCCGCAGAACGTCTGGGAACTCCCGCCGGTGTTTGATTGCGGCGACCCGGTGGACCGCTGCGAGGACGCCCTGCTCAGGATCGTGCCGGAGAGCCGCCGCCAGCCCTACGACATGAGGAAGGT
The DNA here is from genome assembly GCA_031408275.1 of Pseudomonadota bacterium. Classification (GTDB taxonomy): domain Bacteria; phylum Pseudomonadota; class Gammaproteobacteria; order Burkholderiales; family SG8-39; genus SZAS-79. The sequence continues at coordinate 6,941 of JANNWA010000413.1, read as the reverse complement.
CATTGGCATGGTGGTCGACCGGGAATCGATGTTCGAGATCCAGCCCACGTACGGCAAAGCCGTGATTACCTGCCTTGCGCGCATGAACGGCAAGGTCGTGGGCCTGATCGCCAACGATCCCCGGGTCTACGGCGGTGCGGTGGACGCAAAGGCGGCGCGCAAGCAGACCCATTTCGTCGAGTTGTGCGACTGCTTCCATATCCCGCTGATCTTCCTGGTGGATGTGCCGGGCTTCATGGTGGGCAAGGACGCCGAGGCGGCGGCCACGCTGCGCGAAGGCATGCGCAGCGTCTATGTCGGCTTGCAGGCGACCGTGCCTATGTATACGGTGGTAATCCGCAAGTGCTACGGGATGGCGGGGATGGGAGCGACCGACAAGAACGGCCTGGACCTGAAGATCGCGTGGCCGACGGCCGAATGGGGCTCGTTGCCGGTGGAGGGGGGCGTTGCCGCCGCATTCCGCAGGGATATCCAGGCCGCGGCCGACCCGAAGGCGCGCGAGCAGGAGATCGAGGCGGAATTGCGGGCGCTCGCGTCGCCTTTCCGCACGGCGGAGGCCTTTGGGGTCGAGGAAATCATCGACCCGCGCGAGACGCGGCCCTATCTGTGCCGGTTCATCGACGCGGCGCAGGGCAGGTTGAAATCGACGGTCGGGCGCAAGCCTAAGTACGGCGTCCGGCCTTGATGTTTTTCGGAGTACCCATAGAGGAGGAAAAAAAATGAAAACATGGAGACAGGCATTGCGAATCCTCGCCGCGGCGGCGGCGGGCCTCGGTGCGGCCGGGGTGGCGCACGCGGAGGTCGACGAGGTCAAGCTGGTGTCGCAGTACGGCATCGGCTACATGCAACTCACGTTGATGAACCGGGACAAGCTGGTGGAGAAGCACCTGGCCAAAGCCGGGCTGGCCGCGACCAAGGTGACCTGGGCGAAGGTGGCCGCGGGCGCTGCGGCGAATGACGCCCTGCTTTCGGGCAACCTGCATTTCGCCTCGGGCGGGACCGGGCCGGCGCTCATCCTGTGGGACAAGACGCGTGGCAACCTTGACGTTCGCGGCGTGGCTGCGCTCGCGTCGATGCCGAACCTGCTGATCACCCGCAACCCCAAGGTGAAAACGATCCGCGACCTCACGGACAAAGACCGCATTGCGATGGCCGGCGCCGGCTCGTCGGTGCAGACGACCTACCTGCAGATGGCCGTGGCAAAGGAGTTCGGGATCGAGAACTACAAGAAGCTGAACACGCTGATGGTCGGGCTGCCGCATCCCGAAGGCCTGCGCGCCCTGCTGTCGGGCACCGGCGAGATCAACTCGCAGTTCACTTCGCCACCGTTCCAGAACTACGCGCTTGAAACTCCGGGCATCACGACCGTGCTCAACTCCTACGACGTGATGGGAGGGCGGAACACTTTCCTGATGGTGTGGTCGACCAACAAGTTCCGCGAGGCCAATCCGAAGACCTACAGGGCGGTTTTCGACGCGATGAAGGAGGCGACCGCCTCGATCAACGCGGACAAGAAGCGCGCCGCGGAAATCTACGTGCAGGAAGGCGGCGGCAAGGAGTCGGTCGACAAGATCCTGACGATGATGACCGATCCGCAGGTGAACTACACGATGTCGCCGGAGCGGCTGCTGCCCTACGCGCAATTCATGCACCAGGTGGGGACGCTCAAGAACAAGCCGGCCGCGTGGCAGGACATGTTCTTCCCGGAACTTCACGACCAGCCGGGAAGTTGAGCGGCGAGTTGAGTACCGCCGGGGCCTCGGCCCCCCTGCTGTGCGTCAAGGGGGTGACCCTGCAGTACAAGACGCGGGAGCACCTCGTCACGGCCACTTACCGCGTGAGTTTCGACGTGCATACCGGCGACCGGTTCGTGCTGCTGGGTCCTTCGGGTTGCGGTAAATCGACTCTGCTCAAGGCCGTGGGCGGCTACCTGAATCCGGTCGAAGGTGAAATCGAGTTGAAAGGCAAGGCGATCTCGAAGCCCGGGCCGGACCGCGTCATGGTGTTCCAGGAGTTCGACCAGTTGCTCCCTTGGAAGACGGTGAGGCAGAACGTCGTGTTCGCGCTCGAAGCCTCCGGCCGGCTGCGCGGCAAGGCGGCGGAGGACCGCGCGATGGCGTATATCGAAAAAGTGAACCTCACCCGCTTCGCCGATTCGTTCCCGCACACGCTCTCCGGCGGAATGAAGCAGCGCGTGGCCATCGCCCGCGGGATGGCCATGGAACCGGACATCCTGCTGATGGACGAGCCTTTCGCCGCGCTGGACGCGCTCACGCGCAGGAAGATGCAGGACGAGCTCCTGCAGCTCTGGGAGGACACGCGCTTCACCGTGCTGTTCGTGACCCACTCGATCCCGGAGGCGGTGCGCATCGGCAATCGCATCCTGCTGCTTTCGCCTCACCCGGGACAGGTGAAGGCCGAACTGAACAGCGACGGCGACGACAGCGTCGATCCCGCGCTCGGGAGCACGCTTTCCGAGCGCATCCACAAGATGCTGTTTGCCGACGCAGTGGAAGCAGAGGAGGTTCACCCAGATGCCTGACAAGCCGGTCGTGCGCGCGGAGTACGTGCGCGAGCAGGTCAAGGAACAGAACTTCGGCGTGTTGCGAAAGCCGCTCACCGCCTGGGAGCGCGTGTGGGGCCAATCCGCCGTGCGCAAGGCGGTCATCCTCATCGTGCTGGCCGGGCTGTGGCAGGCGTATGCGTCCTACCTCAACAACACCCTGCTGGTGCCGACTTTCCTGTCCACGGTGCAGTCGTTCCTGGCGCATACGCTGACGGGGGAGTTGCCGGCCAAGGCCTGGGTCTCGATCAAGGTGCTCCTGCAGGGGTATGCGATCGGGCTGGCGCTGGCGCTCGTGATCGCCGTGCTTGCGGTGACTTCGCAGATCGGCAACGACCTGCTTGAAGCGCTGACCGCAATGTTCAACCCGCTGCCGGCGATCGCGCTGCTGCCGATCGCGCTGATCTGGTTCGGGCTGGGCAGCCCGAGCCTGATTTTCGTGCTCGTGCACGCGGTCCTCTGGCCGGTTGCGCTCAATACCCATTCGGGGTTCCTGGCGGTTTCGAACACCATGCGCATGGTCGGGCGCAACTATGGACTCACCGGCGTAGGCTACGTTTGCCGCATCCTGGTGCCTGCGGCGTTTCCGAGCATCGTGACCGGCCTGAAAATCGGCTGGGCTTTCGCCTGGCGCACCCTGATCGCCGCGGAGCTTGTGTTCGGCACGAGTTCCGGGTCGGGCGGCCTGGGATGGTTCATCTACGAGAACAAGAACACGCTGGAAATCCCGTCGGTCTTCGCCGGGCTGTTCAGCGTGATCATCATCGGGCTTTTGGTGGAGAGCCTGATCTTCCGCGTGCTCGAGGAGCGTACGATACGGCGATGGGGCATGCACCTGCAGTGACATTTGAGCGGTTCGCTGAGTGGAGGGCCGTCTGATCGGCGCCGCGGTCATCTTCGGCGCGGCGGGGTTTGTCGGCGTGAACGTTGCCGAAACCCTGCGGGCTCGCGGTTTCCGGGTCGTACTGGCCGACCGCGACGCTCCGACCGACGCGGTACGCGCGTCTTTGCCGGGTGCGCGGTGGCTGCAGGGGGACGTGCGCGACGCCGCGTTCCTCGAAAGTGCGATCGCGCCCGGAACGGATTGCGTGGTCTGGGGCGCTGCGCTCACGGCGGACGCCGCGCGCGACGCAGCCGAGCCGGACGCCATCCTGTCGGTGAACCTCGCCGCGTTGGCGACGGTGTTGCGAATCTGCCGCGAGCGCGCCGTGCGCCGCGTGGTGAACCTGGGCTCGGTCGCGGCGTTCGGCGAGGCGGCGTTCCGTGAACACCCTCTCGAGGAGGACGACCCGGCACCCGACCCGCGCAGCTTGTATGCGGTTTCCAAGTTTTCCGGCGAGCGATTGTGCGCGCGCTATTCGGAACTGACCGGGCTCTCGATCGCCACGCTGCGCCTCTCCTCGGTATTCGGCCCCTGGGAGCGCATGACCGGGGCGCGCGACACGCCGAGCCCGTTCCTGCAGTTGATGGCGCTTGCGGAGCGGGGCGGCGAGGCGCGCCTCCCACGCGCAATCGTGCGCGACTGGCTGTACGCGCCCGATGCGGGCGAAGCCGTGGCCCGCGTGCTCGAGGCGCCGCGCCTGGCGCACGGCCTCTATCATGTCGGGCCGGGACACGCGTACTCCGTGCTCTCGTGGGGAGAAGCGCTTGCGGCAAGGCGGCCCGGCTGGCGTTGCGGGCTGGCGTTGCCCGGCGAGACGCCCAACGTCGACCCACAGGGCGCGCGCGACCGTGCGCCGCTCGCAGTCGGGCGCATCGCCGCAGACACCGGGTTTCGCTCAGGCTACGATCCCATTCGCTCGGTCGTGCATCTTGACGGCTGGGCGCAAGCGCACCCGGGCTGGTTCAGCGCAGGTTCTTCGAGGGGGTAGGGCGCAGATGAAGTTCGCTGGTCGGTCGGTTGCGCGGTCGGTTGTGGTCACAGGCGGCGGCTCCGGCATCGGCCGGGCCTGCGCGCTGGCTTTTGCCGCGGAGGGCGCGCGCCTCGCCGTCGTCGATCTCGACGCGGCGGGCGCGGAGGAGACGGCTGCGGCGATTCGGGCCGGTGGCGGCGAAGCGATGGTCCGCGTCTCGGACGTATCCGATGCTCAGGCGGTGGCGGCGGATGCCCAGGTGGTGCTGGCCGCGTGGGGACGCATCGACGTGCTGGTGACCAGCGCAGGCTGGTCGTGCGGCGGCACTGTCACCACGACGTCGCCGGAGGACTGGGCAAGGGTGTTCCGGGTCAACGTGGACGGCACCTGGCTTTGGGCGCGGGCCGTGCTCCCCGCGATGCAGGCCGCGAAGCGTGGCGCCATCGTCACCGTGGCCTCGCAATTGGCCATCGCAGGCGGGCACCACAACAGTGCCTACATCGCCTCCAAGGGTGCAGTGATGGCGCTTACACGCACCATGGCGCTGGATTACGTGACCGATGGGATCCGCGTCAACGCTGTTGCGCCGGGCGCCACCGAAACTCCAATGATCCAGCGGGCGTTCGGGCGGGCGCCCGATCCCGGGGCAGCGCGGGCGAACTCGGCGGCGCGCCATGCGATGGGCCGCCTCGCGCAGCCGGAAGAAGTCGCCGCGGCGGTGGTGTTCCTCGCCAGTGACGGCGCGAGCTTCATCACCGGCACCGTGATGCCGGTCGACGGCGGCTGGCTTGCCGCCTGAGCACGATTGCAGAGACTGTGGCACGATAGTTGCGAGAAGTTACCGTCTAATTTTCCCCGAATCGGAGACCCCAAATGCTCGCCAGGACCCTGATTGCCGCCGCCGGCGTTTTCGCCAGCCTCACCGCGGTTGCGCAAGTCACCACGCTGCGCATCCACTCCTTCAGCGCGCCCCAGGCCCTGGACCAGACCAAGCACCTCAATCCCTGGGCCGAGAAGGTCACCAAGGAGTCGGGCGGCAAGCTCAAGGTCGAGGTCTATCCCGGCATGCAGCTGGGCGGCAAACCCGCCGACCTGCCGCAGCAGCTGGAGGACGGCGTGGTCGACATGATCTGGACGGTGGCCGGCTTTACGCCCGGGCGCTTCCCGGGCTTGGAGGGCGCCGAGCTGCCGTTCATGAACACGGGACTTTCCGCGACTCAAAGCCAGGCGGTGATGGAGTTCACGCAGAAGCACCTGCTCGACAATGAGTTCAAGGGCATCAAGATCATCAGCATCCACACCACCGACGCGGCGATCCTGCACTCGCGCACGAAGCCCTTCAAGACGCTCGAGGACTGGAAGGGCCAGAAAGTCCGCGTGGCGGGGCGCTTCATCGGCGAGATGGTCAAGGCCTACGGGGGCGTGCCGCAGGGGATCCCGCTCGGCGGCGTTTACGAAGCACTTGAACGCGGCCAGGTCGACGCGATGCTGATCAACTGGGCGATCACCCAGCCGTATCGCTTTTACGAAGTGACCAAGTTCCACACCAACAACGCGCTGTTCCAGGGCACGCTGCTCACCCTCATGAGCCAGAAAGTGTACGACAAGCTCGCGCCCGACATGAAGAAGGTGATCGATGCCAACTCGGGCATCGCCTACGCGAAGTACATCGGCGAGGTCTGGGACACGACCACCGCGCCGGCGATCGCGGCCACGAAGAACAACAAGAACGACGTGTTCGAACTTCCGCCGGCGGAACTGGCGCGCTGGAAGGCCGCGGCCGCGCCCGTCTACGACGTCTGGATCGGCGAGATGAACAAGCTCGGCCGCAACGGCAAGCAGATGTTCGCCGACCTGCAGTCGATTACCGCGAAGTACGGCCGGAAGTAGCCCGTGGGTGACGCGGCGGCGCGCGCCGGCCTCCCGGACCGGCCGCCGCTCCTCTACCGGGTCGCGGAGTGGTTCGCAGCCGGGGGCGGGCTGGCCTTGTTCGCGGCGCTGCTGGTGACGGTCGCCTCGGTGCTGGCAAACGACCTGTTCGGCAAGCCCATCCTCGGGGACACCGAGATCGTCGAAATGCTCATGGGCGTGGCCGTCGCGGCGTTCATGCCCTGGTGCCAGGTCAAGGGCGCCAACGTGATCGTCGATTTCTTCACGATGAAGTTTCCCAAGCGCGTGAACGACGCGATCGACGCGTTTGCCTACATCGTGTTCGCGGTCATCGTGGCCGTGCTCACCTGGAAAATGATCGACGGCACGATCACGCAGTACGAGCGTGAGCGCGTTTCGATGTTCCTCAAGCTGCCGCAATGGTGGGGCTATGCGCTGGCCAGCCTCTCGGCGGTGCTCTGGGTGCTGGTCTGCCTGCGCACGGCGTGGGACCGTGCCCGCGCGGCGTTCGTCGGGCCATGAACAAGTTCGACATCGGCGTGTGGATGTTCTTCGGCACGCTGCTGATCATCGGCTTGCGCCTGCCCGTGGGCGCGGCGATGCTGCTGGCCGGGGGCCTCGGCTACGCGGCGATC
>JANNWA010000412.1:0-7629 GCA_031408275.1 Pseudomonadota bacterium | reverse complement strand
TGCCGCTGGCAGGACATCCCCAGCCGGCACGGCGAGACCGTGAGCCTGATCGTGCTGTCGCGCGACCCGGATCCCGCGCGCAGCGGTGCGCTGTATCGCGAAGTCATTGCCAAGGTGGCCGAAGTCTACGGGACGCCCGACGACTGCCATCCGCTCGCCGTGCCGGACCTCTCGTTCGGCCTCAGTGGCAGGCAGATGGAAAACGAAGCCGTGGTGCGCGCAGCCGGACGGGGCGCATTCGGAAAATGGCTGTGGAAGATGCGCATGCGCTGGTTTGCCGCGCTGGGATGGGCGCTCATGCGCTTTGGCATCCATACCGAGGAAACCGACTGGTCCACCTACAAGGAAACGCTGGTGCGCAACTCGGACGTGCGCAAGATCAACGACGGCTACCGGCAGATCCTCGCGGGCACCGCAGCCCAGCGCACGGCGCTCGACGCGTGGCTCGACGCCCGCTACCGGCAGGGCGACCTGGCCTACGGCATACACACCACCAACCGCGCGCAGATGACCTGCCTCGTGTTCAACTACGCCGGACGGCACATGCACTTCATCGACGGCGCGGACGGCGGGCTGTTCCTCGCCTCGAAGGAACTCAAGAAACGCCTGGCAGCGATGAAGGAGCGTTCGCCAGCCGACGGGAAAGGGCAGTAGCGGCCCGCCGCCCTAGGTTGGCCAGCGTACAGATCGACGGCGGCGTATGGCCTAGCCTTCCAGTTGGAGCGATGCGGCTCCTGCCTTGCAGGAAGACCGCGCCCCTAACCGAAAAGGAACCCGCCATGAAAACCATGTCACCGCTGGGAATCGTGTTTGTCGCCGGGGCCGTTGCGCTTGCCGGCTGCGCAGAACAGCCCGGCTACCAGTCCTCGCAGTACCCGGCGCAGGGACAGTACCCCTCACAGCAGTACCCCTCACAGCAATACTCGCCGCAGGCGGCCTACATGGGTACGGTGGAAAGGATCGAGGTCATCAACCAGGGTGACGGCAACGCGATCGCTGGCACGGTGATCGGTGCCATCGTCGGCGGGCTCGTCGGCAGCCAGATCGGCGGCGGCAAGGGAAACACTGTTGCCACAGTCGCGGGCGTCGCGGGTGGCGCGTATGTGGGCAACCAGGTCGGGAGCCGTCAGCGCAGCTCGCAGGAATCTTTTCGCGTGACGGTCCGGATGGACAACGGCACGATTCAGACGGTTACCGAGCCCAGCGTCGCGGACCTGCGCACCGGCGACCGTGTCCGTGTCGACGGCAACAACCTCATCCGCTACTGATCAGGCCGCCGCGGGCTTCGCTGCGGCCTTTACGGCGCGGCGGGCCGCCTTCTCGACACGGTGCAGTTTTTTCTTGGCGACCGCCTTCTTGCGGCGGGTGGCGAGCGTTTTCGAGTGACTCATGGATTTTCCTGGGCTGGCGGTAGAGGTGTGTGGCCCTGCTGCGACCATCGGGGGCGAAGCATAAAGCAAATGGCAATGTGGCGCATTGCCCGCCCCCTCCCCCCGCTTCGCACGGCCTTCCTGGCCTTGCCCTTGGATGCAGGCTCTGCACGGACTCCCGGGACCCCGGGATGCGGTTGACAAGGCGCCCCTCCCCCGTGAATATTTGTTCGGATGGCGGTACATGAATAGGGGATACTTGCGCCGACTGCAGGCAGGCACCTTCTGACCGCACCCGAATCGAGGAGCAAGGGTAGATGTCGCTTTCGCTGAAGATTTTCATCCGCGCCGGAGACCGGACAAATTTCGTGGCCGAGCACGAGCTTGAAGACGAGCGTGTGACGGTGGGGCGGAGCAAGACCTGCACGCTGAGCCTTGAGGATCCGGACCGGTGCCTGTCGCGCGTCCACGCCGAGCTGGTGAGGACCGCGCGGGGCTACATGCTCAAGGTGCTCTCGAGCACGTCGGCGGTGCTGGTGAACGGCGAACCCCACGCGCACGGCAGCGAGGTAATGGTCAGTGCCGGCGACATGCTGACCATGGACGTGTACGACCTGGAAATCGTACGCGCGGATGTGGAGTTCGATCCGGATGCGACCATGGCTGTCGGTGCTCGGTCGCTGCGTCCGCCGTCTGCCGCGGCCGCGCCCGCCCCCGTCGCACCGGCCCCGATCCCACCGGCCCCGGTCGCACCGGCCCCGGTCGCACCTGCTCCCCAGGCGCAGCCCCGCCCGGCGCCGACACCCCGCGCGGCGCCTTCGGCCGTTCACGTAATGCATTCCGCCCCGCGCACCGGGCGCGGAAAACTGATCGGGATCGGCGCGGCAGCGATTGCCGGGGTGGTGGCGCTGGTGTTTTTGTGGCCGACGCTCAAAGGTGCCCTTCCGGACAGCGAAGCCCAGAAGAAGGCTGAACTGAGGATCGCGCAACTCGACGGCGAGGCGAAATCGCTGCTCAAGCTCGTGGAGGGCGACCGGCGCGAAATCAAGGAGGCCGTGGCCCGGTCCAACCAAGAGGTCGAGAAGATCGAAGGACAGGTACGCGCGGCGCGCAGCAGCCAGGAGCGCACGGCTTTGGATGCGACGCTGCCCGAGGCGCGCCGCATTGCCAAGCTCAACACCGCGCTCGAGAACAAGGTGCGCGAACAGGCGGAAGGGCCCAACGGCCTGCCCAAGGCGGAAGGAAACCTTAGCGCGGCCACTCTGGCGCAAAGCAAGGACAAGACCGAGGCAGTCAGGCTGCTAGAAGAAACGGTGGCATCTCTCACCAAGCTCCGCGCGGGCATCGCCGAGGACCGCAAAGTCGCGCAGGCGGAACAGGCGCAGCGCCGCGAAGAACTGCATACCGCCGGAACCCGCGCCATTGCGGAGGGCGAAGCCCGCGCAAAGGCCGAGGCAGACGCCAAGGCAAAGGCCAGGCTGGAAGTCGAACCGCGCGCGAAGGCAGAGGCGGAAGCCAAGCTGCGCGCCGATGCAGAAAAGGCGAAGGCCGCTGCGAAGGGCGCGCCCGCGCCGCAGGCAGCGCAACCTGTTGCGCCGGCCCAGGCCTTAAAAGCGGGCCCAACCGCCCAGCCGGCTCCGCCACCTCCGCCACCGGCGGCACCACCCGCGGCACCGCTGAGCAAAGCGGCCCAGGCAGCCCAGGCGGCCGAAGCGGCCAAAGCCGCCAAAGCGGCCCAGGCCGCCGAAGCCGCCAAGGCGGCGGATGCAGCAAGGGCCGCCGAGGCGGCCAAGGCGGCCGAAGCGGCCAAGGCCGCCGAAACGGCCAAGGCAGCCGAAGCGGCCAAGGCGGCCCAGGCCGCTCTGGTTGCGAGCTCACCCTGCTTCGGCAACCTGGCCGGTGCGTGGACACATTCTGTCGGCGGGACCTGGACGTTTGCGGGCAACCAGGCCACGCAGGTCGTGAATTCGGGCAACTACGGATCGAGGGCGCAGCAGATCCAGGTGGTGTCCGTTTCTTCGTGCGAGAACGGCAGCATGACCTACAAAGTCGTGCGCCTGGCGCTCGCCAATACCGACGACCCGGGCCAGGCCTACGACAAGACACCGGCCAACGCGCCCGCCCTGTCCACTTGGGCGAAGGTCAATACCCAGCCGTATTCGATTTCCGCAAACGGGCTGAAATTCGGGAACTACACGTACGTGAAACGGTAGGGTCCCTCTTTGACCTACCGCCCCGAGCGCGCCGCTTCCAGGTCGCGGCGTGCGCTTTCAACCGCCCCTTCGAGCCGGCGCTGGCGCTCAAAGTAGCTGTCGTTCAGGCGCGAGGACCCGCCAGCGGTGCCGGCGCGTTCGCCTGGCAGCGGCTCCTCTCCAGCGACGCGCGCAGCCTCCGCGGCCTTGAGCCGCGCTTCGGCTGCCTGCACCTTGTCGCCCACGGTTCCACGCTGGGCACGCGCTTTTTCCGCTTCCTTCAGTGCTTCCCGTTCGCGCGGCGTGACGACTCCCCCAAGCCCTGACTTGGAAGTGTCGGCCTGGCTTTCCTCCACCTTCGCCGCACCCCGCGCTGGTTTGTCGCCATACACCACCCGCCCGTCCGGCATGATGGATTTGTAGAGCGTCTGCGCCACGGCGGGCAGCAGCAGCAGGGCGCAGACTGCGCCGGCGGCAACTCTCAGGACGAGGCGATCACTTCTCATCGGTACCCTCCACAATCTCAGTTGTTCAGCCGCGGCACCAGGCGCAATGCGTTGCCGCGCTCAATGGCACTGAGTTCGCCCGCGCTCAAACCGCACTCGGCCAACCCCTTTACGCCGTCCACCATGTTACCGCCCGACGGGAAATCGGTGCCGAACAGTACCTGCGCCACGGGCACCAGCTTGAGCAACGCACCCAGGGTTATCGGGCTCGTCGCAAGCGCGGTGTCGTAGTGGAATTTCTGCAACTCGTGCATCAAGCCGCGCGGCAGGCGCTTCTCGCGCTCCTGCATGGTCCGCTCCAGGCGCTGGAAGCGCAGGATCAGGTAGGGCGCGGTTCCGCCCGCGTGCGAGAAGATGAAACGGATGTCCGGGTAGCGCGCGGCCGTGCCGGTGAACAGCAGGCTGGCAATCGCGCGCGAGGTATCGGTGCCGTACTCGATCAGCGAGGCCGGGACGTCGGGGATCAGGTTGCCGCAGCAGTTGGGCGCGGTCGGGTGCACGAACACCAGGGCCTTGCGCCGATTGAGCTCCTCGTACACCGGGCTGAACGCGGGGTCGCCCAGCCATTTGTCGGCATAGCTCGTGAAAAGGCCCACACCGTCGCACCTCAGCTCATCCAGCGTGAACGCGATTTCGCGCAGCGTGGCGTCGACATCCGGCAGCGGCATCGCGGCGAAGCTCCCGAACCGGCCGGGGTGGTCGCGCACGAAACCCGCGAGGTGCTCGTTGCAATCGCGTGCGAGGGCGCGGGTCGCCTCGTTGTCGCCGAACCACAGTCCCGGGTTGGTGATCGACAGCATCGAAGTCGCCACGCCGTTGCGATCCATTTCCTCGATCGACTGCGCCGCGGTCCAGTCGCGTGCGCGCGGGTTCAAACGCTCGCGCGTCGCGACCGCCGCGACCCAGCGCGGCGTGTTGAAGTGGTGATGCACGTCGATGCGGTGCGCCTGCGCCCTGGGGGCGGGCTGCAACTGCCGCTGTGGCGTCTGGATCTGCGGCTGCGCCATGACGCTCCGCGATCCCAGCAGGCTCGCGCCGCCGAGCGCCAGCATCCGGCCGAGAATGCCGCGCCGCGTGGTGCAGCAACGGTCGATGCAGGAGAGCGTCGGCTCGTACGTGCGCATTGTCTGTTCACCCTCCCAGGCGACCCGACCACCAGTCGCAGTGAACAGATTATCGCTCAGGTCACGGCAGCTTGACGGCCTGGATGTCGGCCTTGGCGCCGAACCCGATCGTGCGGTTGAACGACACGTGGTGGCCGCGCGTGGTGATGTTGTCGTCGTGCACCGCGAAGCCGATGTTGTAGACGCCGCCGTCCTTGAGGGTCTTGTCGTCGTCATTGGTCAGGCCGAGCGGGCGGATCATCACCAAGGTCCACATGCCGTCCTTCCAGCTGGCGATCGAGTTGTTGTCGGCAGCCGAACCCTTGGCGTCCTCGCGGCTGATCACGTAGTCGGGGATCATATCGCCCTCCTTCCAGCCCGCGTTGGGGTCGAACGGCACGGCATTGCGCTCACGAACGAGGAAATGGTCGCCCTTGCGCAGGTCGGCCGCGGTGATCGACTTGTAGCCCACCTTCTTCTCGTCCCACATGAACCTGGGCGCGTGCGTAGTGCGGTCGGAGTTACCGCTGAACATATCCTTGCCCGCGTCCGAAAAGCGGAACTCAAGCACATACCCGTCGTCGGTCATGCCGACGGCGTGCGAGCGGTGGCCGCGCCACTGGATGAGGTCGACGAACCCTCCGGCGGCCTTGATCTTGGCGATCTCCTCGACCGATTTGCCGGTCTTCCAGTCCGACGGGTCGGCGCGCGTGGCCGGCAGGTACTTGCGCACGTCGCCTTTCTTGATCGCAGTGAGCATCGCGTTGGCAGCGACCTCGTCCTTGGTGAACTGCTTGGGCATGTCGCGCTGCCCGTCGTGGCACGTCAGCCAGCACCCCTGCTGCGCGAACTGCGGCACCTTGCCGTCGTCGATCATGACCGTCATGCGCTCTTCGTAGATGCCGGGCTGCTTGCCTTCCTGCACGACCTTGTCGAGCTTGGGGTAGCCGTAGACCTTCCACTCCTTGCCGTCGAATCGCAGGTACTGGTGCTCGGTGCCCGGATCCGGGTACTGCGTCTTCCACTGGAAGCGCAGGTAGGCATTCCTGGCGTCGTAGGCCGCCTGCACCTTGAGGTCGACCGTGCCGGCCTTGTCCTTGACCGGCATGGGCTCCAAGGGCCCCGCCTTGACGAGCTTGTCGCCCATCGCCTTTTGCTTGCCTTCGTGGCAGGCGACGCACGCGGTGGACCCGCTCCGTACCATCTTCGCGCCCTTGTGCTGGTCGCTGCGCAGCCACTCGTAGGAGGACTGGGCGGGATAAAACAGCGTTTCGCTCTTCACCGGGACCTTCGACCAATCGATCGTGGCCGGATCGGCGGCAAGCACCGGGGTGACGGCGAATGCAGCGAGGACAAGAATTGACGGGACGGTCTTCACGGTGGTCTCCTGGACGGAATTGGGCTGAATACAGGGCAAATTTTCGCCGTTCTTTCAAAGCCCCGGTTTAATCCAGATCAAACGCCGGGCCAATAGGCGCCGGGATACAGCCCGGCTTCAGTCCGGCGCCAAACGTTCGATCCCCGCCCGAACTGGTAGGCTTGCGGGATGCAGAATGCATTTGAACGGCGCAGAAAACGGCCGCTCGAATCGACCGAAATCCGGGAGCAAGCGTAGATGCCTCTATCGTTGAAAGTCTTCAGCCGCAAGGGGGAGCGCAAGCGCCTTGTGGACGAGCGCGTGCTGGACGAGCAGCGCATCACGGTGGGGCGCGGCCAGACCTGCACGGTGGTGCTGGAGGACCCGAGCCGGCACCTGTCGCGCGTCCAGGCGGAATTCGAGCGGACCGCGCGAGGTTACCTGCTCCGGGTGATGTCCGGCACCTCGCCGGTCATCGTCAACGGTACGCCCTATTTCCGGGGCAGCGAAGTGGCGGTTCACGCCGGTGACACCCTTGCGATGGAAGGGTACGACCTGGAAGTCGTGAGCATGTCCGTTCCACCGGCAAGTGCGGCGGCTGCCCCGGCACAGGCTTCGGCCGCACCGGAGCCTTCCCCTTCGCCCGAGCGCTCGACTGCTCCGGCGACGGCACGCCCAAAATGGCTTGCGACGGTTGGCACTGCGGCCGCCGTGGCCATTGCCGTGGCAGTGGTGCTGGCCCTTTCGTGGCCGGCGATGAAGGGACTCCTTCCCGAGAGTGCGGAGGGCAGGAAATCGGAGCAGACGATCGCCAGGCTCGAAGGCGAGGCACGTTCGCTGCTGAAACTCATGGACAGCGATCGGCGCGAGATCAAGGAGGCGACTGCCGCTGCAAGCCGCGAAATCGAGCGCGTCGAGGCGATGGTGCGATCGACGCGCACGAGCCAGGATCGCATGGCCTTCGATGCCGCGCTGCGCGAGGTGCGGCGCATGGCCCAGGCCGCCATCTCGCTTCAGGACAAGGTCCGCGATCGGGTCGAAGGCCCTTCCGGCTTGCCCAAGGCCGAGGGCATCCTCGGTGCGGCGGCCGCGGCAGCCAAA
>JANNWA010000411.1:0-2696 GCA_031408275.1 Pseudomonadota bacterium | reverse complement strand
GAGCTCGGTGCCACGGTGATCAAGGTCGAGCAGCCCGGCACGGGCGACGAGACCCGCAGCTTCGAGCCGCAACTCGCGGTGGACAGCGCGTACTACTTCGCCTGCAACCGCTCGAAGTCCTCCATCACCGTGAACCTGCGTTCGCCCGAGGGCCAGCAGGTGATCCGCGAGCTTGCGGCCAAGGCGGACGTGTTCGTCGAGAATTTTCCCGCGGGCACCTTCAAGCGCTACGGGCTCGACTACGAATCGCTTTCGGCGCTGAACCCGCGCCTCGTTTATCTCTCCTGCACCGGCTTCGGCCAGACCGGGCCGTACCGCAGGAAGAAAGGCTACGACACTGTGTTCCAGGCCATGGGCGGCCTATTGAGCCTCACCGGCGAGCGGGGCGGTGGTCCGGTGAAGCCGGGACTGCCGGTGGCGGACCTCACGTCGGGCTTGTGGGTGGCGATCGCGATCCTGTCCTCGATCGCGGGTCGCAAGAAGACCGGCAAGGGCTGCTACGTGGATTTTTCGATGCTGGACGGGCAGGTGAGCCTGCTGACGCTCGCCGCAGCACGGTATTTCGCCTTGGGTGAAGTGCCCCCGCGCCTGGGCACCGAGCATCCGGGCCGCGTGCCCACCGCGACCTTCTGCTGCAGCGACGGAAAATACCTGCATATCACTGCAAGCGACCAGCACTGGGCGCCGCTGTGCAAGGCCCTGAAGCTGGAGGCGTGGGGAGCTCAGCCGCAGTTCGCGGACAACGCGAAGCGCGTCGAGAACCGCGAGGTCATCATGCCGAAGCTCACGCAGGCGATCGTCGAGTGGAAGCGCGACGAACTGATCGCCGCGCTGGACGCGGTGGAAGTGCCCGTCGGCCCGGTAAACGACGTAGCCGAGATCCTCAACGACCCTCACGTGGCCGCTCGCGGGCTGGTGGGCGAGTTCGACTACCCTGGTGTGGGCGCGTTCAAGGCGCTCGGCCTGCCGTACAAGTTTGCCGGCTTCGACGATCCGCAGGTGGGGCGGCCGCCCACGCTGGGCGAGCACACAGAGCAGGTGCTCGCGCAGCGCCTGGGCTATTCCAGCGAGCGAATCGCGCAGTTACGGGAGATGAAAGCGATATGAGCAACACAGCCATTCTCTTTTCGGTCGATGCCGGCGTGGCCACGATCACGCTTAACCGCCCGGACGCGCGCAACGCGCTGAACAGCGCCATGTGCTCGGAGCTGCACGCCGCCTGCCGCGCCATCGCGGCCGACGAGAGCGTCAAGGTCGTCTTCCTGCGCGCCAACGGCCCGGTGTTCAGCGCGGGCGCGGACCTGAAAGAACGTCAGGGCATGAGCGAGGACGACGTGCGCGCGCGGCGCCTCAAGTCGTTCGCGGCCTACAACGCGTTGGAGACCCTGCCCATGCCGGTCATCGCGGTGGTACAGGGGTTCGCGGTCGGCGCGGGGTGCGAGATGGCCGCGGCCTGCGACTTCATCATCGCCACGCCCGAGGCCTCGTTTCGCACGCCGGAGGCTCTGTGGGGCACTGTGGGCGCGACCCAGCGCCTGCCGCGCATCCTCGGAAAACGCCTGGCCAAGGACCTGATGTTCACCGGACGCAAGCTCTCCGTGGAGGATGCCGAGCGCCACGGCCTTGTCGCCCGAATTGTGCCGGCCGCCGAGATCGACGCGACGCTCGCGGAGATCGCCAAGACCGTCACGGAGGCGCCCACGGCCGGGCTGCGCTACGCAAAGGCCTGCATAGACCGCGGCATGGAGCTGGACCCGCGTGGTGCGCTCGGCAACGAGTTGCTGGCGATTGAGGACAACCTGGCCACGCAGAACTGGCAGGCCGGGATAGCAAAGTTCGGCAAATGAGCTGGCAGCCGGCGACGCTTGGCGAGGTGCTGCGCCGGCAGGCGTCGGATCGCGGCGCGGCCGAGGCGCTCGTCACCGACCAGGTCCGGCTCACCTATGCGCAACTTGCGGACGAAGCGCGCCTGGTGGCGGCCGGCATGCGGGCCATGGGTCTTGCCAAGGGCGACCATGTCGCGGTCCTGATGGGCAACGACGCGGCGTGGATCAAGCTCTTCTACGGCGCGGCGATCCTCGGCTGCGTTACGGTGCCCGTGAATACGCGATTCAAGGCGGCCGAGCTTGCGTACTGCCTGCAGCAGGCGGACTGCCGGGCGCTTTTCTACACGGGGAAGTTCCTCAGCATCGACTATGCGACGATGGTGGAAGAGGTACGGCCGCAGCTTCCGAAGCTCGCGCATGCGGTGAATGTGGATGGAGGGTTGCCGCGCGGCGCGCCATCGGCGGAACTCGGTGCGAATGTGAAACCCACGGACCCGCTGCTGATCCAGTTTACCTCCGGGACCACGGCTTATCCCAAGGGGGTGGTGCTCACGCACGACAACATGCTCCGGAACGCCTGGGCTGCGGGCTCGCGTTTCGGCGTGCGCGCAGACGACCGTTATTACAACTGCCGGCCGTTCTTCCATGTGGGCGGCTCGACCCTCTCGGCGCTGGCATCGCTCGTGTTCGGCGCCTGCCTTGTGACGCTGCCGAGCTTCGAAGCGGGTGCGGTGCTGAAGATGCTCGAAACCGAGCGCTGCACGCTGACTTCGGGCAACGACACGATTTTCCAGATGCTGATGGGCCATGCGGACTTCGACCCGAAGAAGCTCTGCCTGCGTGGGGGCTGGGCGGCTGCGGGGCCGCAGA
>JANNWA010000410.1:0-2616 GCA_031408275.1 Pseudomonadota bacterium | reverse complement strand
CAAGGTCGAGTTCCCCGAATGGTACGCGGAGCGGGTAACCGAAACGGCGAAGTTCGCAGCCGACAATCGCGGTGCACCGGCCGTTGCAAAGCACTTGGCGGAGGCGGTCGTCGCGCTGCGCCGTAAGCACGCCGATCAGGCATTGACCGCCAGCCCCGAACGCCTCCGGTTTGTGGCTTCAGCGTTCTTGGACAATCTCCAGGCATTGTCGAAACAGAATGTCGAAACCTGCTACGGCTTTATCTCGCAAGGCGAGACCTATCCAGCCGTGCTTGAAATGCTGCAAAAGCCCGGATCGAATGAGCCGCTGCAGAAGCAGGTGATCGCCGTTTTCGAGGCGATTTCCGATGGACGAAAGTCCCCGCAGAGCTATCTGCCGCCGCGCAAGTCCGACTATGACGCCCTGGCCGCCGAGCTAACGGCGCGCGGCTGGAGCCAGGATGACTTGCAAACCTTCTCCGACCCCCGTGCCCTTGGCCGTGCGTCACCCCAGCAGGTCTGCCGGATGGTGCAGGACTGGTTCGCCGCCCAAATCGCCATCAAGGACCCGGCAGCACAGCTGCGGCTGCTCGTTGAAAGCCTCCGGCCTGTGGTGGCGGGGTAGGGGTGGGGCGGGGCAAGCGAAGCTCGTCGGGGCAGGTTTGAGTTGAATTGGAAATTCGACAGCTATGCGTCAGGGGTGGTCGTCGCAGGGAGCTGATCCCCTCTCCCCGTCCGCGCTCTTTCGCGCGAACGGGGAGAGGGTTAGGGTGAGGGGCGGCAACAGGCAGAATGGCACGTTGAGGGATATTGATGCGGCGTAGCCAACCCTGGATAACAAATCGTGCGCGGGTCTTACGCGCCAACGATACGTCGGCTGAGGATCGCGTCTGGCAGGAAATCCGCGGTCGGCAACTCGGTGGGTTCAAGTTCGTTCGGCAATTGCCGGTTGGACAGTATTTTGCGGATTTCGCCTGCCGGGAACGTAAAATCATATTTGAAATCGACGGCGCCACGCATGGCCGCGCGGACGAAATAGCGAAAGACGCGGTGCGCTCGACGTTCATCGCTCAATTGGGTTTCCGCGTCTTCCGCGCGCACAACTCGGAGATTTATGAAAACCTGGATGGTGTGCTCGATACGCTGCTGGACTTCATCGAATCAAATGACTCGAGCGTAGAGGCCGAGCATGCGACCGCCCCTCACACTAACCCTCTCCCCGTTGCGAAGGGCAACGGGGAGAGGGAATGAATGCACCAGCCCGGCCAAACCCGAACACGCCATTCGCCTCTGACCTCCCCACACCACGCAGCCGTTAGCGCTTTGCCCACATGCCCCGGTGACAAACCGGCACGCACCGGTTATTGCATCGCACCATGCTACACATCAATGAATTGACCTATCGCATCGAAGGTCGCCCGATCTTCGAAGGTGCAACTGCTGGAATACCGGCTGGCCATAAGGTCGGCCTCGTCGGCCGTAACGGCGCTGGCAAGACCACGTTGCTACGCCTGATCACCGGCGAAATTACACCGGACGATGGTGCCGTCAGCTGGCCCAAAACAACGCGGCTTGGCTACGTCGCTCAGGAAGCGCCCGGCGGCGACATCACGCTGATCGACTGGGTGCTGTCCGCCGACGCCGAGCGCGAGGCCCTGTTGGCGGAAGCTGAAACCGCAACCGACCCCGGCCGCATCTCGGACATCCAGATCCGGCTGTCGGACATGGGCGCGCATGCAGCACCCGCGCGTGCCGCCCGCATCCTCTCCGGACTTGGCTTCGACGAGGACGCCCAGCAGCGCGGCTGCCGCGAGTTCTCCGGCGGCTGGCGGATGCGACTTGCTCTTGGCGCGGTGCTGTTCATGGAGCCCGAATTGTTGCTCCTCGACGAGCCGACCAACTACCTCGACCTCGAAGGCACGATGTGGCTCGAGAACTATCTGACGAACTACCCGCACACCGTCTTGATCGTCAGTCACGACCGCGACCTGTTGAACCGCTCGGTCAATGCGATTTTGCATCTCGATCGCGGCAAGCTCACGCTTTACGCGGGCGGCTACGATGACTTCGAAGAAGCGCGGCGCGAGAAGCAGCGCCTCGAAGGCAAAATGCGCAAGAAGCAGGAGGATGAGCGCGCGCACATCCAGAGCTTCATCGACCGGTTCAAGGCGAAGGCGAGCAAGGCCAAGCAGGCGCAGAGCCGCGTCAAGGCGCTCGCCCGCATGAAGCCGATTGCGGAACAGACGGAAGATCGCGTGATCCCGTTCAATTTCCCGAAAGCGCAAAAGCAAATTGCAAGTCCGCTGATCCGCATCGAGGGTGCGGTGGTCGGCTATAGTCCGGACAAGCCGATCCTGCGCAACCTCGATCTGCGCATCGACCACGATGACCGCATTGCACTGCTCGGCCAGAACGGTAACGGCAAATCGACCTTCGCCAAGTTGATCGCGGGCAAGCTTGAACCGCTAGCTGGCGCCGTGTTCGGCACCAAAAAGATCGACGTTGGCTATTTCGCCCAGCACCAGCTCGACGAAGTGTCGTCCGACAAGACGCCCTACGACTACATTCAGGAAATGATGCCGGAGGCGACGGAGGCGCAGAAGCGCGCCAAGCTTGGCCAATACGGCTTCGGCGTTC
>JANNWA010000409.1:0-9634 GCA_031408275.1 Pseudomonadota bacterium | reverse complement strand
CGTAACTTCCGGCCCCAAACCCAAGAAATCCGTCGCGCTTTCTGGCGTCACAGCCGGCAACACCGCCATGTGCACGGTCGGCCGCACCGGCAACGACCTGCACTATCGCGGCTACGACATCCTCGACTTCGCCGACGAGGCCGAATTCGAGGAAGTCGCCTACCTGCTCGTTCACGGCAAGCTCCCGAACGTGGCCGAACTCGCCGGCTACAAGGCCAAGCTCAAGGCCCTGCGCGGCCTGCCCGCGAACCTGAAGGCGATCCTCGAGTGGATCCCGCCCTCGGCCCATCCCATGGACGTGATGCGCACCGCCGTCTCGGCGCTGGGCAACCTGATGCCCGAAAAGGACGACCACAACCTGCCGGGCTCGAAGGACATCGCCGACCGGCTGATGGCCTCGCTCGGTTCGATGCTCCTCTACTGGTACCACTACAGCCACAACGGCAAGCGCATCGAAACCGAGACCGACGACGACTCGATCGGCGGGCATTTCCTGCGCCTGCTGCACGGCACCGAGCCCTCGGCCGAGTGGGTGCGCGCGATGCACACGTCGCTGATCCTGTACGCCGAGCACGAATTCAACGCCTCCACCTTCACCTGCCGCGTCATCGCCGGCACGGGGTCGGACATGCACAGCGCGATCTGCGGCGGCATCGGCGCGCTGCGCGGCCCCAAGCACGGCGGCGCCAACGAAGTGGCGTTCGAAGTGCAGTCCCGCTACGACGGGCCCGACGACGCCGAGGCCGACGCGATCCGCAGGATCCAGGCCAAGGAAATCGTCATCGGCTTCGGCCACCCGGTCTACACCGTCGGCGACCCGCGCAACAAGGTCATCAAGGAAGTCGCGCGGCGCCTGTCGAAGACGCGCAAGAGCATGAAACTCTTCGACATCGCGGACCGGCTGGAGGCGGTGATGTGGCGCGAGAAGAAGATGTTCGCCAACCTCGACTGGTTCAGCGCGGTGAGCTACCACATGATGGGCATCCCCACCGCGATGTTCACACCGATCTTCGTGATCTCCCGCACCAGCGGCTGGGCCGCGCACGTCATCGAGCAACGCATCGACGGCAAGATCATCCGCCCCGCGGCGAACTACACCGGCCCCGAGAACATGCAGTGGGTGCCGCTCAGGAACCGCAAATGAGGAGTCCGGCCATGCTCTCTTCCCTGCTCGACAAGGTCTTCGGCATCGCCTTCGGGCGCTCGGGGCGCGAATACGAGTCCGAGGCCACGGAGTACATGCGCGACTTCATGGCGCAGCATCCCGAGGAGCTCGAATCCCAGAAGAAGGGGCGCGGCGTCTGGTGGGACAAGGACGCGAAAGAGCGCACTGCGCCGACCGAGGTCACCAACGCACCGAAATCCGGCGGCGCCGAGTACACGTTCAGGGCCTGAAAGCGTGGCTACTGCGATCGCCCGGCATTTCGCCGGCAACCGCATCCGGTGGTCGCGCGCGATCTTTGCGGCGGCCCTCGTCTATGCGCTGTTCGGCGCGCCGCCGGCGATCCTCGATGGCTGGCCCGGAGAGGCCATGCGCCTCTGTGGTTATGCGCTGCTGGTCGCCGGGTGCCTGTGGCGCGTGTGGTGCCTAGCCTTCATCGGCGGCACCAAGGACGGCCTGCTCACCACCACGGGCCCCTACTCGATCGTGCGCAATCCGTTGTATGTCGGCAGTTTCCTCGGCGTGATCGGCGTCGGGCTCGCCGTGCGCCTGCCCCTGCTGCCGGTCGTACTGCTGCTGATGTTCGCCGCGCTGTATCCCGCGGTCGTCGCCAACGAGGAAAAGCGCCTCGAGGAACTCTTCGGCGACACCTACCGGCGCTACCGCGACGCCACGCCGCGCTGGTTCCCGCGCTGGTCGCTCTATACGGAGCCTGAGTCGATTGCCGTCTCGCCGAAGAAAGTCCGCCAGGGGATTCTGGATGCGATGTGGTACCTCTGGGCCTACGCGTTCGTGCAAATACTCGACCTCCTCCACCGGCACGGCATCCTGCCGATGCTGTTCTGACCTTTTTCAACCAACTCACCCCCAAGGCCATGTCCGCACACATCTCCAACGTCCGCCCCAAGCCCGAAGCCGTCCTCACCAAGATCGCCGACTACGCGACCAAGTACACGATCAAGTCGGCCGACGCTTTCGAGACCGCGCGCTACTGCCTGATCGACACGCTGGGCTGCGGCTTCGAAGCCCTCGAATACCCGGCCTGCACCAAGCTCATGGGCCCGATCGTTCCCGGCACCGTGGTGCCCAACGGCGCCAAGGTGCCCGGCACCCAGTTCCAGCTCGACCCCGTGCAGGCCGCCTTCAACATCGGCGCGATGATCCGCTGGCTGGACTTCAACGACACGTGGCTCGCCGCCGAATGGGGCCACCCTTCGGACAACCTCGGCGGCATCCTCGCCACCGCCGACTGGCTCTCGCGCACGGCCCTCGCCAATGGCAAGAAGCCGCTGCTCATGAAAGAAGTGCTAGCCGGCATGATCAAGGCGCACGAGATCCAGGGCGTGCTGGCGCTGGAGAACAGCTTCAACCGCGTGGGCCTCGACCACGTGGTGCTGGTCAAAGTCGCCTCCACCGCCGTGGTCGCGAACATGATCGGCTGCACCTACGACGAAGTGGTCGATGCCGTGTCCCAGGCCTGGGTCGACGGGCAGAGCCTGCGCACCTACCGCCACGCCCCCAACACCGGCTCGCGCAAGTCCTGGGCGGCCGGCGACGCGACCAGCCGCGCGGTGCGCCTCGCGCTGATCACCAAGACCGGCGAGATGGGCTACCCCTCGGTGCTGTCGGCCAAGGGCTGGGGCTTCTACGACGTGTTGTTCAAGGGCCAGCCGTTCAAGTTCCAGCGGCCCTTCGGCTCCTACGTGATGGAGAACGTGCTGTTCAAGATCTCCTTCCCGGCCGAGTTCCACTCGCAGACCGCGGTGGAATGCGCCATGCAGATCCACACCGCCCTCAAGAAACTGGGCAAGTCCCCCGAGGACATCAGGAAGATCACCATCCGCACGCACGAGGCCTGCATCCGGATCATCGACAAGAAGGGCCCGCTCAACAACCCGGCCGACCGCGACCACTGCATCCAGTACATGGTGGCGGTGCCCATCCTGTTCGGGCGGCTCACGGCGGGCGACTACGAGGACTCGATCGCCAACGACCCGCGCATCGACACCCTGCGCGACAAGATCGACTGCGTGGAGGACAAGGGCTACACCAGGGACTACCACGACCCGGGAAAGCGCTCGATCGCCAACGCGCTGACGGTGGAGTTCAAGGACGGCACGAAAATGAAGGAAATCGTCTGCGAATACCCGATCGGCCACAAGCGCCGGCGCAAGGAAGGCATGCCGGTGCTGGTGGAGAAATTTCGCACCAACCTCGCCCGGCGCTTCCCCGCGAAGCAGCAGAAAGCCATCCTCGAGCTGTGTCTGGACGCCAAAAAGCTGCAAAATACCCCGGTCAACGAATTCGTCGACCTGTTCGTCATCTGAAAAACACCTGCACCAACGACGGAGGCTTCAATGCCGCATAACCTGCACGACACGCTCAAGGACCTGAAACTCACCTCTGGGAAATCCGGCAAGTTCTACTCGCTGCCGGCGCTGGAGAAAGCGCTGGGCACGAAGATCTCGCGCCTGCCGGTGTCGATCCGCATCGTGCTCGAGTCGGTGCTGCGCAACTGCGACGGCAAGAAGGTGACCGAGGAGCACATCAGGCAGCTCGCCAACTGGAAGCCCAACGCTTCCCGCACCGACGAGATCCCGTTCGTGCTGGCGCGCATCGTGCTGCAGGACTTCACCGGCGTGCCGCTGCTGGCCGACCTGGCCGCCATGCGCAACGTCGCCCAGAAGATGGGCAAGAACCCCAAGACCATCGAGCCGCTGGTGCCCGTGGACCTGGTCGTCGACCACTCGGTGCAGATCGACCACTACGGCAACAGCTCGGCGCTGGACCTGAACATGAAGCTGGAGTTCTCGCGCAACCAGGAGCGCTACCAGTTCATGAAATGGGGCATGCAGGCCTTCGATACCTTCAAGGTCGTGCCCCCGGGCATAGGCATCGTGCACCAGGTCAACCTCGAGTACCTCGCGCGCGGCGTGCATAGCAAGGACGGCGTCTATTATCCCGACACGCTGGTCGGCACCGACAGCCACACCACCATGATCAACGGCATCGGCGTGGTCGGCTGGGGCGTGGGCGGCATCGAGGCGGAGGCCGGCATGCTGGGCCAGCCCGTGTACTTCCTGACCCCGGACGTGGTCGGCGTGCACCTCAAAGGCAAGCTGCACCAGTCGGTCACCGCCACCGACCTGGTGCTGACCATCACCGAGATGCTGCGCAAGGCCAAGGTGGTGGGCAAGTTCGTCGAGTTCTTCGGCGAAGGCACCGCGTCGCTCGCCCTGCCCGACCGCGCGACGATCGCCAACATGGCCCCGGAATACGGCGCCACCATGGGCTTCTTCCCGGTCGACGACAAGACCATCGACTACTTCAAGGGCACCGGCCGCACCGATGCCGAGATCGAAGCCTTCGCCGCGTACTTCAAGGCGCAGGGCCTGTACGGCGTGCCGAAGGCCGGCAGCATCGACTACTCGCAAAGCCTGGAGCTGGACCTGTCCACCGTCATGCCCTCGCTGGCCGGCCCCAAGCGCCCGCAGGACCGCATCGGCCTGGAGAACGTGAAGAGCACCTTCACCAGTCTCTTTTCCAAGCCCGTGGCGGAAAACGGCTTCGCCAAGGCGCCCGGCGACCTCGGCAAGCGGATCAGGGCCTACGACGGCACCGAAGTCGGCTCGGGTGACGTGCTGATCGCCGCGATTACCTCCTGCACCAACACCTCCAACCCCGGCGTGCTGCTGGCCGCGGGCCTGCTGGCCAAGAAGGCGGTGGAACTGGGCCTGACGGTCAAGCCGCACATCAAGACTTCACTCGCCCCGGGATCGCGCGTGGTGACCGAGTACCTGACCAGGGCGGGCCTCCTGCCCTACCTCGAGAAGCTGGGCTTCTACACCGCCGGCTACGGCTGCACCACCTGCATCGGCAACGCCGGCCCGCTCGCGCAGGCGATCGAGGAAACCATCGTCAAGAACGACCTGGTCTGCGCGGCCGTGCTCTCGGGCAACCGCAACTTCGAAGCGCGCATCCACGCCAACATCCGCGCCAACTTCCTCGCTTCGCCCCCGCTGGTGGTGGCCTACGCGATCGCCGGCACGATGCTCAAGGACTTCCGCACCGAGCCGATCGGCAAGTCCAAAGACGGCCAGGACGTCTACATCGGCCACATCTGGCCGACCCACGACGAAGTCGCCGCCCTGATGAAGCTCGCCATGGACGCGCCGACCTTCCGCCGCCTGTACAAGGACCTCGGCAAGGACAACGTGCTCTGGCAGAAGGTGCCCTCGGCCTCGGGCCAGGTCTACAACTGGCCCAAGTCCTCCTATATCGCCGAGCCGCCCTTCTTCGCCAACTTTTCGATGCAGCCGGGCAAGGTCGAGGCCATCACCGGGGCCAAGATCCTCGGCGTGTTCGGCGACTCGGTGACCACCGACCACATCTCGCCGGCCGGCAGCATCAAGCCGACCTCCCCGGCGGGCTACTACCTGCAGGAGCACGACGTCGCGGTGAGCGACTTCAACAGCTACGGCGCGCGCCGCGGCAACCACGAGGTGATGATGCGAGGGACGTTTGCCAACGTGCGCATCAAGAACCAGATGATGGGGGGCAAGGAAGGCGGCCTCACCCGCTACAAGGGCGAAGAAATGCCGATCTACGACGCGGCCATGAAGTACGTCGCCGACGGCATGCCCACGGTGGTCTTCGGCGGCGAGGAATACGGCACGGGGTCGTCGCGCGACTGGGCGGCCAAGGGCACGTTCCTGCTCGGCGTCAAGGCGGTGATCGCGCGCAGCTTCGAGCGCATCCACCGCTCCAACCTGGTGGGCATGGGCGTGCTGCCGCTGCAGTTCCTGGGCACCGACAGCGCCGCCAGCCTGGGCATCAAGGGCGAAGAGACCATTTCGATCGAGGGCCTCGACGACATCCACCCGCAGCAGGAACTCACCCTGGTGATCAGGCGCGCCGACGGCTCCGAACAGAAAGTAAAGGTCAGGAGCCGCATCGACACCGCCATCGAGGTCGACTACTACAAGCACGGCGGGATCCTTCCCTACGTGCTGCGCGAACTGATGGCCGCCTGAGGAGACGAGAATGCCACCACGGGGAAACCGCCTCGCCTGCATGATGAAGTCCATGGACGGGTGCCAGGGCACCTATGATGTGCATCCGGGCACGGCCGAGAAGTCGATCGAGAAGATCGACCCCGTCACCTGGGACAAGGAGCCGCAGAAGCCCGTCCAGGAAGTCATGTTCACCATCATCGGCGACATGGGCATGACGGGACAGCTGATCCGCCTGAACTCCTACCAGTGGCAGGCCCTCACCGAGGCCAAGCTGGAGAAGTTCCTCTACATCTCCATCCTCTGGGGCGGCAGCTGGTTCAAGGTCGTCGAGGACGCCCAGATGATGACGAAGAAGAAGTAGCGGGGTGGCACGCCCCGGGAGAATGTACCGGTACGGGTACGCAAACTGCCCGGAGAGCCGCTTCCAGAGCCGGGTTCGGAAAGAAATTCTTCCGAATTAAAGCGCCAGGCTAGGCCGCGGCGACCGCCGTGCGCGACTGCTTGCGGCGCTCGTGTTCCTGCAGGTGGCGCTTCCTGATGCGGATCGATTTGGGGGTCACTTCCACCAGCTCGTCGTCGGCGATGAACTCGACCGCGGACTCCAGCGTCAGCTTGATCGGCGGCGTCAGCAGGATCGCGTCGTCCTTGCCGGAACCACGTGGTCGGCAACGTACTCATCGATAAGGAATCGCCCAACGGCGACGTGAGGGCGCGCTCGCGCTTTCACATTTGAGGCGTTCGCGCCGAACGCTCGCAGGCACCATGACTGCGCCCTTCATGCACAGCTACGCGCTGCTGCACTATTGAGGCGCGCTCACCGCGGCCGACCACCTCACATGCTCTGCATCCAGAAAACGCGCGAACGTCTCGGACGTCCCGCCGCCTACGTTCATTCCTAGGGTATCAATCCGCTCCCGAACCTCCGGCGTCGCGAGTGCATCGACAACCGAGCGATGGATGCGCGCGACAACGTCGTCCGGTGTCTTTGCCGGAACGACGATGCTGAACCAGGCGAGAGCCTCGTCCTAGTCGGAGTAGCCGGCCTGCACTACTGTGGGTACTTCGGGCCAGGTAGCGGACCGAGTTCTAGCTTCTCAACCGCGTCAGCAGCGCTATCCGTACAGCCGGGACGAACGCGTCAGATGGGCACGCATTAAGGCCGAGGCTTGGTCGGCGTCACGAGCGCGCATCGCGCGATAAATCGCTTCATGCTCGGCTAACGAGACTGCGGCCTTGCCGCCCAGCCTGACCGCGCGCGCATAGAACGCGCCCAGCCAGTCCAGTGCGGCCCTAAGGAAGATTGCATAGAGCGGATTTCCGGCGCCGGCCGCGATCAGCACGTGGAAGTCCATATCCGCCTCGTGATAGCCGCTCTTGCCGGCAACGGCGCGTCGCTGACGATCGATCGATTCGCCGAGCGCATCCAGTTGTGCGACGCTCATCTGCATCGTGGCTCGGCGCACCAGCGCCTCCTCGATCTCGATGCGCGCGTCCTTCAGATGCCCGAGATTGCGCGGCTCTGTCGAAAGCAGATGCACAATCGACTCGTTCATTTGGGACAGGATCCGTTGCGCCGACGGGGGCAGCACCTTCGCCCGCTCCCCATGCGAGATGACGATCAGCCCCATTGCTTCGAGCCGCAACAGCGCCTCGCGAACCGCGGGCCGCCCGACGCCGAACTGTTCCATCAACTTGTGCTCGGAAGGCAGGGCCTCGCCCGGCGGCGGATCGCCGGCGTGAATGCGCTTCAGCAGCCGCTCGAGCAACAGTTCATGCAACCGGCGGCGCTGGATTGGATCCTGCTGGGTGGCTTCCACGGTCACTTCATCAATCCTAATGAGCGGCTCAATCCTGGCGCGGGATGCCAGCCGCCCGCACGATCTCACCGACCGCGAGGTGGTCGCGCTGAAGTTTCTGAGCATAGAGATTGCCGTCCAAGTACATCGACACAACGTTCATTCGCTCGAATGCCGCCCGGGTATCAGCGGCGGCGACCGCCTCGCGGCACGCCGTCTGCCAGCGTTCCACGATCGGTGCCGGCGTGTCCTTCGCCACGAAGATACCTCCATGAATCGAAAACTCGAACGGAAATCCGTAGTCTTTCATCAGTGGCAGTTCCGGCGCAATCGGCAACGCGGTGGATCGGAACAACGCCAGCGGGCGCAGATCGAGTTGCGTCGCGATGTTGAACGCATCGGCAAAGAACTGGATCTGGCCGCCACGCATCGCAAAGGCGATGTCCGCCGAACCGCGATAGGCCACGTGGGTCATTTCGACGCCCACAGCCTTGGTGAAGCCAGCCATCGCAACGTGCGCAGGCGACCCCGGGCCAGGCGAGCCATAAAAGAGCGTACGCGGCTTCTCGCGCGCGATTCGCAGGACATCCTCGACCGTTCTGAACGGGCTGTCCTTCGCGACCATGAGCGTGCCCGGGCCATCATAAAGTCCGCAGACCGGCCTGAGGGCATCGTGCGCGTACGGAATCGAGCGCACATGGGGTAGATAGACGGCACCGGCCCCGAGGGGCGCGAGAATCGCGAGATAGCCGTCCGGCGCGCCGTTGACGACCTGCTGGCCTGCGATGGTGCCGCCAGCGCCAGTTACATTGCGGATGACTACCGTCTGACCAAGCGAAATAGCCAATGCACCTTGCATGCCTCTGGCGATTAGATCAGCACCGCCGCCTGCGGGGAACCCGATCAGCAGTTGGACCGGCTTTGACGGAAAAGGGGACTGCGAGACCGCAGGCATGGCGAGCGTTAAGCTTAGTGCCCCGGCGACCAGTAGCGAGAGTCTTCTCATATGGGGTGTCCTCGTCGTCGAAAGTTTGCAGGTACCTGGAGCGCTAGAGGCGGCGCCTTGATGTTCATGTCATCATCTTGTATGATGAGTGTACAAAAAGTCAACCCCCCCCAAAAAAACTTCTTGATCTGCAGTGAATGGAGATAACGATATGCGCAACGGCAGCTTCCGCCCCTTGCTTGATCGAACCGGCCCGCGATTCGGACTGTTCTCGATGGAGTTCGCGACGCCGGGCCTTCCGCTCATCGTGCAGGCTGCGGGAGCGGACTTCCTGGTGCTCGACATGGAGCATTCAGGTTTCACCTTCGAGACAGTCAAAACATTGGCCCTGGTGGCGCGCGGAGCGGGGTTGCCGATGGCGGTGCGCATCGCCCATCAGCACCCGAACGAAGTGTCGCGAGCACTGGATGTCGGCGCCGTCGCCATCATGGCTCCCTTGGTCTCGACGCCCGAGCAAGCGCGTTCGCTCGTTGCCTGGGCGACCTATCCGCCAGCGGGCGAACGCGGCATCGGCTTGAATCTGCCTCATGACGGCTACGCCCCGGGGCCGGTCAAAAGCAAGACCGATACGGCGAATGCAAACCGGACTCTAATTGTGCAGATCGAAACGGGCGCAGGCGTCCAACATGCCGACGAGATCGCGGCGACGCCGGGC